>JAZRGP010000338.1:0-1984 GCA_045644225.1 Christensenellaceae bacterium
TGAATGCATTGATGAGCTGCAGCGGTGTTACCGCGACAGACTGACCGAAACCGATCCGTGCAAGGTCGGAATCCGTGACATACTTGCTGTCGCGAACGATGCCTGCACCGTCAGCAGAATAATTGATGCCCGTTCTGCTGCCGAATCCGAAGTTTTCGATGTATTCATAGAACTTCTCTGTGCCCATCTCCAGCGCCATTTCCATAAACGCAGGATTGCAGGAGTTTTCTACCGCTTCCGTAAGTGTCTGCGTCCCGTGCGGACGGGAGCTTCTCCAGCATTTGATCCCTTCTCCGTTTACGACCTTCGTGCCCGTGCAGGTGAAACTGTCGTCAAGAGATGTGATGCCGCTGTCGAGTGCGGATGCCGTCGTGACCGTCTTGAATGTCGATCCGGGTTCATATGCATCCACGACTGCGGAGTTTCTCGAAAGTTCGTTCAAAAGCTCGATATCGCTTCTCGGCAGATCGTTGAGGTCCGCCTCGGGATAATTCACCATCGCAAGGATATCGGAATCTTTGGGATCCATGACGATCGCAACGACCTTGGATGCCTGATTGATCTCATATGCTTCCCTTGCGGCATTTTCCGCGAAGCTCTGCACCGCCGCATCGATCGTCAAATTGATATTGTATCCGTCCTGCGCTGTGATATAGACCTGCTCACTGCCCGTGATCGTGTTCTGCTGCGCATCGACGAGTGCAAGAGCCGTTCCGTCATATCCCGCAAGATACTTTTCATACTGTTTTTCAAGACCTACCAGACCTTCTCCGTCGACGTTCGTATATCCGAGCACCTGTGAGAGGAAGGATCCGTAGGGATAATACCGCTTCACATCCGAGAAGAATCCGATCCCTCGTTCCGTCAGCCCAAGCTCACGGATCTTAATTTCCTGCTCTTCGGAGATCTGTCGTTTGATCCAGATCTCAGATTTGGATGTGTCGCTTAATTTCGTGAAGAGTTCTTCTTCGTCCATCTCGAGGATCCCCGAAAGCAGAGAGGCGATCTCCCGTGCATCCGTAATATCCTTGGGGTATGCAAGCACGCTCTTTACCGTAGAGCTCTGCGCGAGTACCTCTCCCGTGCAGTCAAGGATGGATCCGCGGTCTGCGGAGATCGTCACTTCCCTTGTCCACTGCTCGTGAGCAAGCTCCTCAAGCTCCGTTGCCTGGAAGAACATGATGTATCCTAAACGCAAAAATAAGACTAAAAGTAATCCAAGGGACAACCCAAACAATACTTTCAATCTTACTTTCTTCGATATTCTGCTGTCAGCGCTTCTTCCGTTTTTCGCGCTTTTTCTATTACTGCTGCCGAACAAAATTTATCCCTCCTGGCGCATCCTCCTGCGGGGAGATCAGCCCACCGCTCCGAGGTCGATATATTCGATCTGAGATGTCGCCGCAAAATCCATTCCCATAAGCTTTGCCTTCTGCTGAACTTCGTTGATGTTTCTCGCACCTGCGATGCGAACTTCGAGGTCTTCGACCTGAGCAGAGAGCTCATCAATGTTTGCCATATGCTCGTTTGCCTGAAGATTTACTTCGGAGAGTGCCGCATAGCTGTATACAACGCCTGTCATCAGCAGGAAGCATACGAGGATCATGCAGCAGAGGCCTACTGCCTTTCTGCGCATCTTCAGGTTTTCGGGATGCACCTTCTCCACGATCTGTACGTTTTCCATCAGGCGCGGTCTTAATGTGCGTTCCTTTTTACCGTAGGTCGGCGGAATGATATCCCATTCACTCTCAACATATTCATATGCGTGTTCATTTGCAAATTTGTATGCTCTGTTGTCCTTTGTCATTCTTCCGTACCTCTTTCAAATACTCGGAGCTTAGCCGAGTGCGCTCTTTTGTTTGTTTCCATCTCCGCATCTGCGGGGAGGATGGGTTTTCTTGTAATGCATCTGCCGAGCGGCTTTTTCCCGCATACGCATACGGGGAATTCCGGAGGGCAGGTGCAGGGGTTTTCTGCTTTTTTG
>JAZRGP010000339.1:0-1610 GCA_045644225.1 Christensenellaceae bacterium
CCCGCTACACCGATAAAGATCGTTGCCGCGCCGCAGGCTTTCATCAGAGAATCCTGCACGCGCTCTTTGATTCCGTTTTTCAATACCATTCCCACCAGACCGCCTACGATTACCGCGACGGTATTGATGATCGTTCCCAAACCTCTCATCGTTTCATTTCCTCTTTTCCTGCCTACAGATCTGCTCCGCAGGTGATCCCGCGGTGCTTATGGCTCTTCTGCAGCTGAGAAGTGCCGATTTTTCATGTTTTTTCGGGCATTATTACCGTCAGCCGCCAAAGCCCTGCTCTTCGATATATTCCCTTGCAGCCAGCGCTGCTGCCGCACCGTCCGAAACAGCCGTAACGACCTGACGGACCTTCTTCGTACGGACGTCGCCTGCCGCGAAGATGCCCTTTGCGCCTGTGCGCGTATCTTCATCCGCGACGATATAACCGTATGGATCGAGACGGACGATGCCGCGGAGCATCTCGGTATCGGGAACATAGCCGACCGCGAGGAAGCATCCGTCTGCATCCAGCTTTGTGATCTCATCCGTCTGCGTATCCTTAAGCTCGATGCCGTCGAGTCCGAAGTCACCGTAAAAACCAACGGGAACTTTATTCAGCAAAAATTCGATATTCGCACAGTTTTCCGCACGTTTCACAAGCACGCTCTGTGCGCGGAATTCCGCACGGCGATGGATGAGGTATACCTTCTCCGCAACATTGGAGAGATAGAGCGCATCCTCCAGCGCCGTATCACCGCCGCCGACAACGCAGACCGTGCGTTCGCGGAAGAAAGCACCGTCGCAGGACGCACAGTAGGAGATGCCTTCACCCGTGAAGCGGTCTTCGTTCGGGATGTTGAGCTTTCTCGGCTGAGCGCCCGATGCGATGATGAGCGCGCGGGCTTCGACCTCGCCGTCATCCGTGATCAGTACACGGTAGCCGTTTTCCTGACGGATCCCTTTAATATTCTCGCTGCGGAATTCCACACCGAAACGATCCGCCTGCTTTTTCAGATTTTCCGCAAAATCCACACCGCTGATCCCCTCGGGGAATGCGGGATAATTTTCCATAAGATGCGTGGAGATGATCTGTCCGCCGACAGAGGCACGCTCAAAGACGACCGCCCTGAGGCCTGCCCTCGCGGCATAGATCCCCGCGGTCACGCCCGCAGGTCCTCCGCCGATGATCGCTATATCAAGCATAATTCTGCTCCTTTCCGAATCAGTACGCATAATTTTCCTGTATACAGTATACCATAAAACTGTAAACTTTAAACCACAAATATTCCCCCATAGCAAAGGTTGTTTACACTTGCACGGAAATATGGTAAAATATTCTCTGCAGGATATAAATTATCCCCTTATTATAAGCAAAAACAGAGGTATCTTATGTCTAAGTATTTCGGAACCGACGGCTTCCGCGGCGAAGCGAACAAGGCTCTGACAGTTGAACATGCTTTCAAGATCGGTCGCTTTTTGGGATGGTATTACGGCAAGGACCATAAATGCAAGGTCGTCATCGGCAAGGACACTCGCCGCTCCAGCTATATGTTCGAGAGCGCGCTCTCCGCAGGCCTCACGGCAAGCGGCGCCGATGCACATCTCATGCACGTCACGACAAC
>JAZRGP010000340.1:0-4995 GCA_045644225.1 Christensenellaceae bacterium
ATTTCGTCCTCCATTGTTGGTGATCGAAATATTGGCGGCCGGGCTGCCATAGCTTTCTTGCCTTAGGCCCCTTGCTTTGCGTCCCGCCCTTTCGGACGGTTTGCCTTTTTCAGTATTTCATAATATTTGTCTTACCCCTACTTTTTAGGGATAATCATCTTACTGTAACTGAATTATATCACGCGTCGGTCACAGTTTCGGTCACATTCGACATGAAGTTTCAAAATTCTCCAAAAAAATTTGACTTTTTTCAAATAGCATTCATCTGGGGAGTTTTAGTATAACATTTATCCACGGAAAAATAAAGAGCTGGATCATAGCGATCCGGCTCTATTTGTCAATTTTTAACTGTTTTTAGTGCTTTGCAGCCTTTTCTGCTCTGCGCTTCTTTTCGAAAACGAAAGTAAGTGCGAGAGCAATTGCGATCACAGCGGAGATCGCGATCAGAACGAATGTGTAGTCGCCCGTCTTGGGAGCAGCTGCGAGCGGAACTTCTTCGTCGAGGATCGTTTCCGCCTCGTTCTTCTTGATCGTCACCTTGTGCTCGTCGTCATCTTCTTCGGGCAGCTCGTTCAGCGGTCCATCGGTATCTTCTTCGCCTTCGATGTTATCGGGCATTTCGATGGGGTCGCCTTCTTCGTCCCATACACGCTCTGTTACGACGCTGTTGGTTTCGTCAACATTGAAGCTGATAGAATAGCTTCTTGTGACATCGACTTCTTTGTCGCCCTCGAGGACCGTTACAAATGTCTGGGATGTAACTTTTTCATCTTCGTCCAGCACGCCGTTGCCGTTTTTATCCGTTCCGCGCGCTTCGGATGTGAAGATGTAAACGCCCTTTTCCAGATACTGTGTACCGACCAGTCTGAGGTCAAAATTAAAGTCACTGTTTTCTGCAAGCTTGAGATCGCTGAGTGTATACGTTCCGCTTTCTTCATCAAACGTTACTCTGCTGATGCCGTTTGCCGCATCTTCATCTGCATTGCCGCCTGCGATACGACCCGTAGCAACTACGATGGGATTGCCGTCAGCATCAATACCGCTGACGATCTGAACAAGCAGATCATCCTTGTCATCACTGGGTGTTACGACCAGCGCAAACTCCAAAGATACATTGTAAACGTCGTTGCTGTTGTCATCATCGATGTTTGCCGCATGTTCTGCAAGCTTGTCCCCGATGATAAGACCGAGGCTGCCTTCTTTGATAAATGCGTCATTATCGATAACTTCTACCGCGCCCTGCTTTTCCACAGGTTCAAGGCCCATGAGGTAGTTGAATACTGCGGAAACGTTCTTGCGTTCCTGCTCAGTGGGTTCAACACGCTCGGATTTGTTCTTGGCAAAGCCCTTGCCGATCAGTTTTTCCGTATCGACAATGCTGCCCTCTGTCGTTGCGTTTGCATACATCCAGATCGCGCTCTGCGTAGCATTCAGCGCCTGACCCTCTGTGATGGAGTCGATCTCTTCTTCGGTGATACCTGTGAGGAGACCTGCCTGCAGCGCAGCCTTCATGTCTTTCTTCAGCTTTGCAAGACTGCCCATCTGATAATTGCCTTCGCTGTCGGGCTCATTGCTTGTGCCCCAATAACCGTTGAATGCGATCGCACGGATATATTCAGCAGATTCTTCATCATAGTAGCCTGCGTCTTCAAGGCTGTCCAGACGATACCAGAAGTTATCCTTGCCGTCTGTGTTGATATCAGCACAGTAAGCGGTAAAAATATCCTTCTCAGTGATCACCTTGTTGCTGTCGCTGTTCGGATCATAGTCGGGATCATACTGAACCTCAAACTGCAGCGCACCTGTAACGCCTTTGGACCCGTTTCCATTAACGATCGCATTGCCGAACTTACTCATCTGGCCAAAGCCTGTGAAACGATAGTCGTAACCATCGGGAGCAACTACCTCAGGATAATCTTCAAAACCGCCGGAATATGTATATTCCTTAAGCAGCTGTTCATCCTTAAGATCTCCGTCGTCATCGATCGTTCTGTCGGGTGTGAGCGGCGTCAGCTCACTCGTTCCGCCGATCGTTACTGTTGTTTTTCCTTCGGATGCAGACGCACTTGCTTCTCTGTCCGTTGTAACGGTTTTCTTTTCTCCGGTTTCGGGATCAGTCGTTTCGATCTTGCCCTGAACAGTCGTATTTACTTCCTCACCGGGAGTAAGACCGAGAGAGATCTCGGGCAGTTCCTGATCTGCAGCGGGCTGTTCTTCCCACATCTTCTTCTCACTGCCTTCATCTGTGAATGTAGAACCGATCTCGTTGCCTTCAGAATCCGTTACGGTCTTTTCCGTGCGGCTTTCTTCGCGGTCAACAACAACACCGTCAGCTGTTGTGCCTTCGGTCTTTTTGTCGATCGTGATCGTTACTGTGACATTGCCGTCCTCATCTGTTTCTGTTGCAGTGTTGGTCGTTGTTGTTACTGTCAGACCGTTTTCGTCTGTTTCAACAGTTGTACCGTCCGCAAAGATCGTCGCGGGGATCAGGCTCATGCAGAGCACGATCGCGAGACAAATCGCCAAAGCTTTTCTGATTTTCTTTACCATTATTTCGCCCTCCCAATTTTGGTGTTCGAAATATTGGCGGCCGGGCTGCCGTAGCTTTTCTCGCCTTAGGTCCCTTGCTTTGCGTCCCGCCCTTTCAGACGGTTTGCCTTTTTCAGTATTTCTTACGATTATTCTTTATCCTTTTTTAGAACAATCAGTTTACTATGAGACAATTATACCACGCTCAGGTCACAGCATTGGTCACACTTCCAAACAAATTTTAAAGTTTCTTCAAAAAAGTTTGATCGATCTCTTCTTATACATAATAAAAAAAGCTGAGGCATATGCCTCAGCTTTTGGATGCTGATTTAAAAATTATCAGTCTTTTTCGTTTTTGCGCTTCTTGCCTGCGATGAATGTTGCTGCGAGTGCTGCAGCGATCACTGCGAGAACTGCGATCAGAGCGAATGTGTTGTCGCCTGTCTTGGGAGCAGCTGCGAGCGGAACTTCTTCGTCAAGGATCGTTTCAGTGTTTGTCTTCTTGATCGTGACCTTGTTGATGTCGTCGATCTCGAATTCGGGATCTGTGATCTCACCGCCGGGCGGTGTGGGGTTTTCGTTGAGGATATCTTCCTCTTCTTCGTCATCAAGATTGTCGGGGATCTCGATCGGATCGCCTTCATCTTCCCATACACGCTCTGTTGTAACGATCTCGTCGTTAACGTCGAGAGAGAATTCGAGTTCCATTGTTACGTCAACGCTGTGCTTGCCTTCTGCAACGCCTACCATTGTCTGAGATGTCAGACCGTCTTCCTTTACTTCGGAAGTGTAGAGGTAGATGCCCTGTTCCAGATTCTGGATACCGGAGAGGTTCAGCTTGAATGTCTTCTGGTTTTCTGTCAGAACAACATTTTCGAAGGAGTAGTTACCCTGTTCGTCTGCTGTAAGAAGAACTTCGCCGTCCTGGAGAGCGCCTGCAAGGCGGCCCTTTGCGAGAACTGTGCCGTCAGGAGTTACAATGCTTACAACGAGGTCATCTTCGTCATTGCCGCTGGGAGTTACAACGAGCGCGAAGGAGATCTTTGTGTTATATGCATCGTTTGTCTTGTCGTCGTCCTTGTTGTTTTCGTGATCTTCAGCCTTGTTAAGAACTGTCAGAGACATGTTGTCAACGAAGTTGTCTGCATTGAGGATCGTGTTGGAAGTTGTCTTTTCTTCGAACTCTGTGGGTGCAAGGTTCACAAGATAGTTGTACAGCTTGAAGATAAGAGCTACGGAATCCTGCTTGTCTGTGGGGATGTTCTTCAGGTCTCTGTAGTCACGGAAGTTTGCCGTGCCGTCTTCGCCCTTGTTGACCCAGTGGCAGTTGATGAACGCAAAGCCTTCCATTGCGTTGCTGAAGGACCAGATCGAATACTGTGTCGCTGTCATTGCGATACCGTCTGTGAGCATAGCGATCTCTTCTGCTGTGAAGACGTCGTTGCCTTCTTCGTCCTTCGCATTGCGCATCATTTCGCGCACTGCTTCAACGCTGCCGAATTCGGGCTCGGGAGTTGTGGGATCGTCTGTTACGCCCCAGTAACCGTTCTGTGCAACTGTGCGGATCATTGCAGCCTGTTCATCTGTGTAGTATGTAGCGTCTTCTACATTTCCAATATTGTAGGAGAAGCCGTCCTGTGTGTATGTGCTGATATCAGCACAGTACGTTGTTACGGGTTTACCCGTTTCTGCGTCGATCAGAACGAAGTTTGCGATGTTTGTCCAGCGGCCGCCTACAACACGGTCAACACCTTCTACCATCTCACCGTTGTGGTAAACGCCTTCCATCTTATGCCAGCCGCCTCTGGAATAATACTTTGTTCCGTCGGGAGCGATATAAGAGGGCTGTTCATCCGGAGAGCCGGGAGTTGTCCAGATAATGCCTGCGTAGAACTGGCTGTTGCTGTCTTCGCCTACGAATACATGCTGATAGCCTTCCTTTGCTGTAACGCTGTTGAAATCCGGAAGCGTTGCGTAAGTAGGCTTGTACAGATCGTTGTCAGCCGTGGGCTTTGCGCCGCCGTAAACATACTCGAGGTCGGAGAGTGTGGGGTCAACTGTTTCTGTAACAGTGATCTTATCTGTTGTTACAGTAGCATCACCCTGCTCAACTACAACGGAGGAGCCGCCTTCAACGGGTCTTACTGTACCGACTTCGTCACCCTTTGCGGAATTAGATGCACCGCTCTCGTTCGGGATCGTTACAGTAACCTGAGGAGCCTTGGAACCGGTTGTCTTTTCCTCGCCGTTTTCCTTGAAGGAAAAGCCGATCTCGTTGCCTTCAGCATCTGTTACAGTTACGTCTTCACGATGTTCTTCGCGGTTAACAACAGTACCGTCAGCAGTTGTGCCTTCAGTCTTCTTGTCGATGGTGATCGTTACTGTGACATTGCCGTTCTCGTCGGTTTCTTCTGTAGTCTTTGTTGTGGTCGTTACCGTGAGACCTTCTTCGTTTGTTTCAACAGT
>JAZRGP010000341.1:0-1552 GCA_045644225.1 Christensenellaceae bacterium
AGCCCCTCCGTCGGTGCGATGTCTTCGATCTTCTCATAAACCCTCCGCGCAAGCTGCTCTCCTTCTCCGCCGAAGCGATGCGTATAGACCTCCGCTCCGCGAGCCTGTCCCTGCGACGCATTGGAATGCAGCGCAACATGGAGCCGCGGCTGCTGCGAATTAGAGTCCCTGACTACCTCCGCGAGGGACATCGAGGGATCGTTCCGAGCCGTCGTCACACCATGCCGACGAAGCTCATATTCCAGCACATCCGCGATCAGGTTCATCCGTTCCTCTTCCGTACCGTAATCCCCGTATCCCACATTCCATTCCTGCAGAGAAGGTGAAATATATACGTCTACCATTGCGATCATACCTCCAAAAAACAGTTTGCTATTATCATATTCTCTCCCCGCAGTTTCTGTTCCCATAAAAAAACAGACCCTATCTCACGATAAGATCTGTTTATAATTATTTGCAGTAAATTTCGATCGCCGCACCTGCAAATGCTCCGCATCCCTCTCCTGCGGCTTTGTCGATATTCTCCGTGAATTCTCCGCCGCCTGCATACATCTTCCCCAACCCCGAAAGGATCTCTTTCGTGCAGGTATAGTAATGCTTCGTGATATGATCCTGCAGCTTTTTCACCTGCAGCTGAACGCATTCGCTCTCGGGCGGCCGATCCATCATTTTGCCGAATTCCACGAAGATCGCCATCAGCCCATCCTCTTCTGCTTTGTGATCCAGCCTGCTTTTCCCCTTGCTCTTGCGTTCATATTCCCGATAAGCTTCGGTCTCGCCCCACGTTTCTTTCGCACGTTTTGCGTATTCATCAAGTTTCTTCTTATCAAATACCGTAAAATCCATTTTTCTCCATCCCACCAGTTTGATCCCTTTCGCAAAGAGGATCAAATTTTCCAGATGTTCTTTTTTCATCTTCAACAGCTCGATCTGCCGCTCAAGCGCTTTGTTCCGGTCAAAATTTTCACTGTTCAGCATTTCCCTGATATCTTTCAGAGAAAATTCAAGTTCCCGATAAAACAAGATCTGCTGCAGCTTTTCCAGCGATTCTTCATCATATAATCTGTACCCCGCTTCGGTAACTTCCGTCGGCTTTAAAAGCCCGATCTCATCATACCAGTGCAGTGTCCTTATGCTTATCCCCGCCAGCTTACTGACTTCTTTTACCGTCAACACATTGCATCACACTCCTCAGCTTTAGATTAATCCATAACGTACCGTCAGAGTCAAGCATTTTTTCAACAAAAAAGAGAACCTGCGTCGGCAAGTTCTCTTTATTACTTCCGTCTAAGAAGCGCATAGATTTTCATTAAATCCATTTTGAGCTGATGAAGCGCTGATTTAGCGTCTTTTTCCGAGCGAGCTGCGGAGGCGCATTCACCATGCGCCGCACAAGCCGAGCCGACGCAAAAGAGCGGAAGATGTGTGCTTATCGTCCGTCTTATACGCGAGCCATATATTCGCCCGTACGCGTATCAATGCGGATAACGTCGCCCTGGTTGATGAACAGGGGAACCATTACCTTAGCACCTGTTTCGATGATCGCGGGCTT
>JAZRGP010000342.1:0-3156 GCA_045644225.1 Christensenellaceae bacterium
GGGATCAAATATGCTGCGACACCGGGTCTTAACCTGCGCTCTCTTCCGAGTTCCGAAAGCAAGTCGATCACTAAGCTGAATTTTGGCGATGCGCTTTCGCTGATGAACAACGGTGAGGAAGTCGACGGGGTAATGTGGTATAAGGTCCAGAAGGACGCGACGACCGTCGGTTACGTCAGCGGTGAATTCCTCGGGAAGAAGTTTATCGTCAATAAGAACGGCGTAAACATCCGTACGCAGCCGACAGCGGATTCCGAAGCGGTACACATGGTCAGCGAAGGTGCGGTCGTTGTCGTTATGGACGAAGGAACGAAGGACGGCGACTATAAGTGGTATTCCATCACGACGCGTGACGGACTGAAAGGTTATATCCGCAACGACTTTTTGACGATGTCTTAAAAACGGCTTGTATTTTCAGCGCCGTTAATGATATACTATATCTGTTATCACATCAGAAATTTATTTTTGGAGGACATTTTAATGAAATATTCCGTAAAATGGCTCGGCCATGCTGCTGTTGAGATCACTACTGCAGAAGGCACAGTTATATACATTGACCCGTGGTTTGAAAACGGCGTTGGCAGCGCAAGCGTTGATGCGATCGAAAAGGCTGACATCGTTCTCATCACACACGATCACTTTGACCACCGCGGCAATGCAGGTGCGCTCATGCAGAAGTGCAAGGAAGCGATCCTCGTTGCTCAGCCTGAGTTCCTCGGTGCTATGCAGAAGGAATTCGGTATTCCGGATGAACAGATCGTCAATGGTGGCGGCGGTATGAACATCGGCGGCACAGTTCAGATCAAGGACGTTCGTATCACAATGACAGAAGCAGTTCACTCCAGCGAACACGGCGAACCCAGCGGCTTTATCCTTGAGATCGCAGGCGAACGCATTTACCACGCTGGTGATACATCCATCTTTGCATCCATGGGTCTGCTCGCAAAGCTTTACCCCATGAACCTTGCTCTGCTTCCCATCGGCGGTGTATTCACAATGGATCCCGTTCAGGCTGCAGAAGCTGCTAACATCCTCGGCGTCAAGAATGTTATCCCGATCCACTACATGACATTCCCGATCCTCGAGCCCAATGCAGACCGCTTCAAGGCACTTGCAAGAGAAGTTGCTCCCCAGACAAAGGTCATCGTTCCCGCGCCCGGTGCAGCAGTTGAATTCTGATCATAAACATTTGACCCATATTTTCGGATATGGGTCTTTTTTTATGCGGATCATTAAAAAATAGTTTACTTGTATATTTCATCAGAGTGTGTTATGATTACTGTGTATAAATATATATGGTATGGAGGCGTGGTTTGGAATCACAATATAAACTGATCGTGTTCGATCTCGACGGTACGATCGCAGATACGATCCCTGACATCAGAAATGCAGTTGCATACTCCGCAAGCGAGTATGGCGACTACAAGATCTCCGATGAAACGATGCGCGCACATATCACAGGCGGAGCGAAGCTGCTCATCGGCGGCATCTTTGATGAACTCGGCATCAAGGGTTATGACCTTGATAAGCACGTCGAGCTTTTCCGTGAAAGATATGTTGAATATAATACAGTTGACACCGTGCTTTATCCGAATGCGGAGGATGTGCTGATCACGCTCCATGAAATGGGCTGCAAAGTTGCGCTTTGTACGATGAAGAGCAGCTGCTTTACGGATAATATGCTCAAGGCACTTAAGATCGAGCATCTCTTTGACGCGGTACTCTGCGATGACATGATGGAAAAACCCAAGCCCGATGCATGGTCGATCGATCATTTTGCTGAGAAATTCGGTATTTCTCATGATAAGATCCTCATGATCGGTGACGGTATGACGGACATGGGCATGGCGCATAACGCAGGCATCGACTCTGTAAGCGTAACATTCGGCTACGGCGATCTCGCTGAGCTTCAGAAATACAGTAAATATACGATCGACCGATTGACAGAAATCATTGATATCGTGAAAGGAAACAAAATGGATCAGGATAAAATCATTTTAAGCGGAGACATCGACCTCTATAACGTAAACACATTAAAGGATCAGCTCTCTGCTTGCACGGCAAAGGATATCCTTATTGACGCGACCGATCTGCAGTATATCGATTCTACAGGTCTTGGCGTGCTTGTAAGCTCGCTCAAGAAGGTTCAGGAGAACGATGGCAAGATCAAGATCGTCGGTCTGAAAAAGCACATTTACAAGATCTTTGCACTGACGTCCCTCGATAAGATTTTTGATATTGAGGTGGCGGAATGAGCGAGATCCGTCTTTCCATCCCCGCAAAAGCGGAAAACGTCCTTGCGATAAGGCTTTTTGCATCAGGTCTTGCGATGCGTCAGGGTTACGATATCAATAAGATCGAAGATATTAAGACAGCGATCTCGGAATCCTGCGTTATGCTGCTTTCCGGCTCTCAGGGCGGCGATCTGTTCATCGGTATCGATACTGAGAACGGCTTTGAGATCGTGCTGAATATGGTCGGCGGCGAGCGCAAGGAGCAGGATGATGACTTTATTCCGGAGCTTTCGCAGATGCTGCTCGAAGGTCTTACGGAAGATCTTAAGATTACAGAAGTTGACGGCGAATACATTGCGGTTAAGCTTACTTTTTGATGCGGAGATAAGATATTGCGGAAACTGAGCGAACAGGAGGAAAAGATCCTCTTTGACAAATATAAATCCGAGGGAAGCATTGCGGCACGCAATACCATCCTTGAGCATTATCTTTATGTCGCGCAGATCGTAGCGAAGAAGTTTGTCGGCCGAGGTGTAGAGTTCGAGGATCTCTATCAGGTCGCGTCTGTTGCGCTTGTGAATGCAATCGAGCGTTATGACCACGACCGCGGGATCAAGTTTATCAGCTTTGCAACGCCCTCGATGATCGGTGAGATCAAGAATTACTTCAGGGACAAAACAAGAATGCTGCATATTTCGCGCAGAGATTCTGAGCAGCTCTTTAAGCTGCAGGAAGCGAAGAATGCACTTGATAAGGAGCGTCCCACACCTGAGGAACTCGCAGCACACATGGGAGTATCCACAGAACGTGTTCTTGAACTTATGGAACTGCAGATGGCGACCGTCGTGACGAGCCTCGACAGTACGGTCGGGGATAACGAAGATACCCAGATCGGCGACCTGATCGGCACAGATGAACAGGG
>JAZRGP010000343.1:0-4411 GCA_045644225.1 Christensenellaceae bacterium
ACAGTTCGGTCCCTATCCATCGTGGGCGTAGGAAGTTTGAGAGGAGCTGTCCCTAGTACGAGAGGACCAGGATGGACACACCTCTGGTGTACCGGTTGTTCCGCCAGGAGCACCGCCGGGTAGCTAAGTGTGGAAGGGATACACGGTGAAAGCATCTAAGCGTGAAGCCCCCCTCAAGATAAGACTTCCCATTCTTTATGAAGTAAGACCCCTTGTAGACTATGAGGTTGATAGGTCAGGGGTGGAAGTGCAGTAATGCATGAAGCTGACTGATACTAATAGGTCGAGGGCTTGATCAAAGAACAAGAATTGCTTAAACCTTGGAAACTGGTTGTAAAGCGAGTAGCATATTATATAGTTTTGAATGTGCTTGACAGGTTCGAAAGAATCTGCTAAGGTAAACACATAAACAATTTCCGGTGGCGATAGCTAAGGGGATCCACCTGTTCCCATCCCGAACACAGAAGTTAAGCCCTTATACGCCGAAAGTACTTGGCTGGAGACGGCCCGGGAGGATAGGGAGCTGCCGGATTTTTATAATTGCCTATTTAGCTCAGTTGGTAGAGCGCTCGGCTGTTAACCGAATGGTCGTAGGTTCGAGTCCTACAATAGGCGCCAAAAGCCCACACGAACGTGTGGGTTTTTTTGTATATAATATAATATGTAGAGATTTGCATTTTTGCAATGATAATGCTATTATAAATTAACCAAACTTGCGGAGAAATCATATGAAAAAGGCAAATACATTGATCATAAGCAGTGTTTTCCTGCTGATCGTCGTGTTGGCAGTGTTTATCGTTTTGTTTATGAGTTACGGTATGCTGGACAATGACGAAGAAAAACTGGATATTTCAATGAATCGCTATTTTGCTATTTGCACGAATCCGCAGCTCGATGGTTGGCAGGATATTAAGATCGGTCTGCAGAATGCGGCAGATGCGCATAATTCTGCGATCGAATTCCTGGAAGCAGGCTTTGAGGATGAACGCGCTGATGCTTCCTGCATCGAAATGGCGGTCGACTCCGGTGCGGATGGCATTATTATCTACGCGAGCGATGAGAATGTCGATATCGAGGTCGATTATGCTGCGCAGAAATCTGTTCCCGTTGTTTTTGTCGTGAATGATTACGACCACGATAAAATTTTCAAGTTGAGATCTGATCCGCTGCTCTTTGCAACAAAGATGGTCGATTATGTGAAGGGAATGGAGCTTGAGAACAAAAATCTTGCGATCATTTCTTCCGAGCAGTCTGAATCCTATAAAAGTGAACCCTTTCAGTCTTTATTCAGGTTTGAGGGCTTTGATGTAACGATCAAACCGTTCTCGGGTCCGCATGTTTTCGATGCGACAGAAACGGTGAAAGAGCTTATTTCGTCGCAAAATGAGATCGATATGGTATGCTGTCTGGATGCGACGGCTACTCTTGGCGTTGCACAATCCATCGTAGAGCTGAATAAAGTAAGCGTTATCACGATCATCGGCAGCGGCAAGACGGATGAGATCCTTAATATGATCCAAAAAGGCATCATCACCGCTACGATCGCAGTCGATTATGAAAAGATCGGTTCCGAAGCCATCAGCATTCTTTCTGACTGTAAAAACAGACCGATCGAGTATCAAAAACGCATCTTATCGGATATTTATGTGATCGATAAATCCAATGTTCGCCGATTTATGGAGGTGACTGCGGAATGAAAAAACAGTATGTTGGCTTGAAACGCAAGCTGATCACATGTTTTATGCTGATCGTACTTGTCATGAGTGCGATCTGCCTGATCGTATTTGTTTCGAATATCATTATTTCCGATCGTTTTAACTCGATTTACGAGAATAACACATTGATCGTGGAGATCAGCAATGAGGTCGAGCAGCTTGAGGAGACGACCGAGCGATATTTATCCACAAAATCCACAGATTTCCTTGAAGCAGCCCACGAGAGCATGAATTCTCTCGGTTTGCTGACCTATGAACTCAAAGGCTGGCAGCCGACGAGCAAGGAAAAAATGATGATGCTCGACATCAGTGAAATGACCGACCAAATGATGGCGCACGTCAATAATGCGCTGCTTGCAAAGATCAACCGAAATTCCGAGCTCTATACAGAAGAATTTCAGAAGATCAGCAGGCTGAGCGGATATATACAGAGCTATTGCGAGCAGCTGAACAACATTCTGATGGAAGAAAATAACCGAGAACTGACGGAATATTCCAATAATCAGATTGTCTTTAACCTTATCATCATTATTTTCTTCGGTCTCGTCAGTATCGGTTGCGTAGTTTATATCGTTTATCAGTCCAATATCATTTCAAAACCGATCGTGCAGATCTCGGATGCGGCGCATGCGATCGCGATGGGCGATTTTACCGTACCCGATGTCAGCTGCGACAGCAACGACGAGGTAAGTCAGCTTGCGGTTGCATTCAACAACATGAAGACGGATATCAAGGAGAGCATGGACCGTCTGGAACGTCAGCGTCATCTTGAGGAAGTCCTGAAAGAAGAGCAGGTCAACAATCTGCGTATTCAGGCGATGCTGAAGGATGCGGAGTTTATTGCGCTGCAGTCGCAGATCCAGCCGCACTTCCTCTTTAATACCATCAACGCAGGCATACAGATCGCATACAGTGAGGATGCCGACGAAACTGTGGAATTTCTCGATAATATGGCGGGTCTTTTCCGCTATAATCTCAGGAATATGCAGGAGGCGGTAACTCTTACTGCGGAGATCGAGCAGATCGAGCGATATCTTTATCTGCTGGAAAAGCGCTTCCGCGGGATGTTTGCCTTCAGTATCGATGTTCAGGTAGATCCCGAGATCTGCAATCAGATCAAAATGCCGCTCTTGATCCTGCAGCCACTTGTTGAGAACAGCTATGCGCACGGTATCCGTGACAAGGGAACAGACGGCAGGATCGAGATCGTCGTTACGGAAGATGACGGATTCTATGCCGTAAAGATCCGCGACAATGGCGTGGGCATCAGCGATGAAAACGTGCAGAAGCTTCTGCGCGGTGAAAAGATCAACGAGAGCGCGGACCGTGCCAAGTCCAACGGTATCGGCATTCATAATGTAAGAAACCGCCTGATCTTCTTCTATGATCGTCAGAATATCATGAAGATCGAGAGCGAAAAGAATATCGGAACAACGGTCACGGTTTATCTTGAGGAGGTGGAACATGCGTCTGTTGGTAGTTGATGATGAGAAGGTCGTACAGAATTCGATCGCGCTGATCATTAAAAAGGAAAACTTAAAATTTGTTGAAATGGAAACTGCCTCCACGGGAAAGGAAGCGATCGAAAAGACGCTTTCCTTCCATCCGGATGTAGTGTTTATGGATATCAATATGCCAGGTCTCAACGGTGTCGATGCGATGAAAAGTATTTGTCGAATTTATCCGTCTGTACTTTTTGTCGTGGTTACGGCATATGACGTGTTTGAATATGCAAAAGAGAGCCTCAAGATGGGTGCTTTCGACTATATCGTTAAACCCTTTGTGCCGAAGCGCATCGTGGAGACACTGCTTGCGCTGAATGAACGCATCACACGCAGAGCAGCCGAACGTGAGGAGATCCTTCAGCTGAGAGAAAAGGTTTCCGAGCTTTCCGAATTTGCGAACGACGGTGTGCTGGAGCTGATGATCAGCAACAGAGACGTCGAAGTTTTGCTGAAGCGATATGACAATATCATTCCGCGTCATGGCGGTCGTATTGCGCTGCTTTCCGTGGAGGAGGAACATCTGATCCGTGCGGAAGCGGTGATGATGGAGATCCGCAGCAGCTTTGCGGGGATCATTTGCGGAAGCTTTGTGAACAACCGTGCGATCATCTTTGCGCCGAGAGGATTTGACCTTGGGCTTCTCGAGAAAAAATTAAGCGAGAACCTCGGTAAAGACGTTTATACACTTGCCTGCGGAACCGAAGAAGAGATCCGCGATATCCGCATCTCTTATCGCAGAGCGGTCAGTGCGCTGAGCAATACGGAACGCTTCAGCGGAATGGTGAAGCATGTGCAGGATAACGGGAAGAAGGATCGCGGCGAGCTTTATCTGAAGGTTGCGCAGAGCGACCTCGGAACGATGCAGTTTGCGCTGGAAGACCTCTTTTCCTGTATTTCCGACAGTGAAGATTATGTGGAGAACATCAACAACATGGCTGCTGCGGTGCTTGCAGTGGCGCAGGTGTGCCTGAATGGTGACCTTGTGAATGAGCAGCTTGCGGAAACCGCAGCATCGGGATTCAGCAGCATTCTCGGCGCGGGAAACACGCAGGAGCTGATCGAAGCATCGGTGGACTTCCTGACGAATATCCGCCAGAATGCATATAATCAGAATGAAAACAGATATGTTCAGGCTGCGCTCGAATACATCGAGCAGAATTATGCCGAAGATATCTCACTGGAAAGCACTGC
>JAZRGP010000344.1:0-4986 GCA_045644225.1 Christensenellaceae bacterium
TCGCCTGCGATCGTGCGGCAGAGCTGAACGGTGAGTGCCTTGAGGGCTTTCTTGAATGTACGGAAATCTTCGCAGTCTTCCGTGATCATGGGGTTGCCCGCGAGACCGTTCGCCATGACGCTGACCATATCGTTTGTGGAAGTATCACCGTCGATGCTGAGCATATTGAAGGTATCGACGATATCTTCGGAGAGAGCTTTTTTCAGCATTTCGGGAGCGATCGCTGCGTCGGACGTGATGAAAACGAGCATCGTTGCCATATTGGGATGGATCATGCCCGAGCCCTTGCCGATACCGCCGAGATGGCAGGTCTTTCCGCCGAGCTCGAACTCAAGCGCAAATTCCTTCTTGATGGTATCCGTCGTCATGATCGCCTCTGCTGCGGAAGTGCTTCCGTCTGCGGAGAGACCTGCCGCGAGATCAGCCATGCCGTCCTTGAAAGGAGTGATATCGAGCGGCTGACCGATAACGCCTGTGGAAGCGACGATAACGTCATCTTTTTTGATATTGGTATGCTGCTCAACGAGCGCACAGATCGCTTCGGCGATCTCGATGCCGTCGGCATTGCAGGTATTCGCATTGCCGCTGTTGCAGATGACTGCCTGCGCGATACCGTCGGAGATGTTGTTCTTTGTTACTGTAAGCGGAGCGCCTTTTACGAGGTTTGTCGTATAGACCGCAGCTGCGGAAGCGGGTACTTCGCTGACGATGAGCGCGATGTCTTTTTTATCTTTGTTTTTGCGGATGCCGCAGTAGAGTCCGTTAGCCTTATATCCTTTTGCGGCACAAACGCCGCCATCGATGAATTTCATAATCAGTTTTCCTTTCTTGCGAATTATACCGTAAGCCCGAATTCGGGAGCGTTGCCCATGAGGATGTTCATGTTCTCGATCGCAGCGCCGCACGCGCCTTTGCCGAGGTTATCGTAGCGAGCCATCAGCAGGAGCATCTCATCATTGCCCTGGACGGTGATCTCCATGGAGTCCTTGCCGCTGAGGATGCCTGCGGAAGCGAAGCCGCTTTCTGAAGAATCGGGAACGAATTTAACGATGTTGTTATTATAAAGATCGGCATAGATCTGCTCGATATCTTTTTTGCTGCAGGAGAGGTCCTTTGTGAAGAGGGGTACCGTCACACACATTCCGCTGTAGAAATCCGCGACGATCGGCTGAAACACCGGTGCGGAAGAGAGACCTGTCAGCTTTATCATTTCTTTCAGATGTTTATGCTGAAGCGAGAGTGCGTAGGCTCTGGGATAGGAGAGGAGCGGATCGCGGTCCGCTGCTTCATACTGTGCGATCATCTTTTTGCCGCCACCGCTGTAGCCTGTGATCGAGGTTGCGGAGAGGAGCGAATCCTTGGAAAGGATGCCTGCGGAAACGAGCGGGGAGACGAGAGCGATAAAGCCGCTTGCGTGACAACCCGGGTTTGCGATGCGCTTAGAGGAAGCGATCTTCTGCATCTGGTCCTCCGAGAGTTCACCGAAGCCGTATACCCAGCCGTCGTCGGTGCGGTGAGCGGTGGATGCGTCGATGATCTTTACCGCGGGATTATCCACCATAGCGGCTGCCTCGATCGCAGCAGCATCGGGAAGACAGAGAAACGCGATGTCGCAGGAATTGAGAGCCTCTCTTCGCTTATAGGGATCTTTTCTCTCGGATTCCGCAAGCGTGATGAGAGAGATATCCGATCTTTCGGAGAGACGTTCATAGATCTGCAGGCCTGTCGTGCCTTCTTTACCGTCGATAAAAATATTCGTCATAATGCGCCTCCATGCATAAATTATGCAACTATTGTGAATAATTATACACACAATTGCATGAATGTCAAGAATCTATGAATATATTTACATAATAAATGGGAAAAATATTCAACGGTTTTATAGAAAAATTTTATAGAAAAATATTGAAGCACCGATCCAAAGGGCGATCCCGATACAAAATATTCAAATTATATGATTTATCATTGTAATGTGATAAAATTAGTGATATCATAGATTGATAAGGAGCTGCCCGAGCAGCTGAATCAGTTAATTTTTATTCTAGAGGTAAAGAATATGCTGGATATCAAGATCACAAAAACTCAGAATCCCAAGGTCAAGCCCGACGTTAATACACTCGGCTTCGGAACATACTTCACAGATCATATGTTCCTGATGGATTATTCCAAGGCAGAAGGCTGGCACGATGCACGCATCGTTCCCTTTGACAATATTCCGATCCATCCTGCCTGCACAGCTCTGCACTATGCTGCAGAAGTATTCGAAGGCCTGAAGGCATACAGACGCGCTGACGGTAACGTACAGCTCTTCAGACCCGACGAAAACGCAAAGAGACTGAACGTATCCGCTGAAAGAATCTGCCTGCCCGAGATCGCAGAAGAAGACTTCCTTCAGGCTGTTCAGACGCTCGTCAGCGTTGACAAGGAATGGGTTCCCTCTGAATTCGGTACATCTCTCTACATCCGTCCGTTCATCTTCGGCAACGATCCGTTCCTCGGTGTTCACGGTGTAGATACAGCGATCTTCATGGTCATCCTTTCTCCCGTAGGCAGCTACTACAAGGAAGGCATCAACCCCGTTGGTATCATGATCGAAGACGAAGACGTCCGTGCGGTACGCGGCGGTACGGGCTATACAAAGTGCGGCGGTAACTACGCAGCATCCACACGCGCAGGCGAAAAGGCAGAGAAGAAGGGTTATTCTCAGGTACTCTGGCTGGACGGCGTTGAAAGAAAGTACATCGAAGAAGTAGGCGCAATGAACGTTATGTTCAAAATCGGCGACGAGATCGTCACAGCTGCGCTCACGGGCTCTATCTTTTCCGGTATCACAAGAAAGTCCTGCATCGAAGTTCTCCGCAGCAAGGGTTACACAGTAAACGAAAGACTGCTGAGCATCGATGAACTCGCTGCAGCAATGAAGAACGGCACGCTCGAAGAAGCTTGGGGCACAGGCACAGCTGCTGTAATCTCTCCCATCGGCAAGCTCGAATACAAGGGTGAAGTTTTCGTAGTAAACGGCGGCAAGATCGGTACTGTAACACAGGATCTCTACGACACACTCACAGGCATCCAGTGGGGCAGAGTAGAAGACAGCTTCGGCTGGATCGTTCCCGTTGAATAATAAAAGAATCATCCAAATGCACTCGGTAAAACGGGTGCATTTTTTTGTTGAAAATGCCTGTATTTGTTATTGTAAGTTTAAGTTATTTCCGATATAATCGGAATAAGGAGAGTATTTATGCATATTCAGGAAGGAAAACCGATCAAAAAAGCTTCCAAAACTGCCTGCGGACCGAAGCACTGCTATAACGGCGGCAAGCATCAACCGAAGCACGCGCAGGAAGCGGAAAAGCAGCCCAGAGGCATCGGGGCTTATGTTGTTGCGGTTCTTTTTCTCATCCTTTCTTTTGTTCTGCATGACTATGCATATGTGCTGATCCCGCTCTCGATCGTTTCCCTCGTGCTTTCGATCTGTGCTTTAGGCCGCAGTAAGACTGGTTATTCCGTAACTGCGCTTGTTGTATCCGTGCTTGCTACCGTGATCACGGCTTCCTTTACCGTGCTGATCATCGCGGAGTATTTTATGGGAACTTCCATGGCTTCCTTTATGTTCTTTTTTTAAAAAAATCAATTGACGAAATGTCCATAACAAGATAAAATACTTAAGTGCTTAATTATTAAGCGCTTATTTTTATTGCGGAGGAAATTATGGCGAACAGATACAGATCGCTTGGCGGAAAATTGATCACGATCGGAATATTGCACCGCCTTCAGATCCAGAAGCTGATCCGCGGCAAGGAGATCTTTAAAGGGCAGTTTCCCATCCTCGAGATCATATGCATGAACGAGGGCTGCACGCAGAAGTTCATCGCAGACAGCCTGATGGTATCGCAGGCATCCATCGCGCTTTCGGTCAAGCGCCTTGCTAAGGCGGGGATGATCGAAAAGACCGTCGATGAGCAGAACCTGCGCTGCAACAGGATCTATGCGACAGAGAAGGGCAGGGCGATGAAAGAGGAGCTTTCCGCGATGCATGATTCTGTCGATGAAATGAGCTTTAAAGGATTCACAGACGAGGAGATCGCGATGATCGACAGTCTGTTTACAAGGATGATCCATAATCTGAGCGAGGACAGAAAGGGAGAACTCTCGATCTGTGCGCTTTGCAGAGAACTGGAAGAAGCGGAAAAAGGAGGTACAGCTGAATGTTCAGACTGATCAAAAACTACCTGAAGCAATATACCGTATATGCGATGCTTGCGCCTGTTACGGTCGTGCTGGAGGTTATTCTTGAAATATTTATTCCTTATATGATGACGAAGATCGTCGATATCGGCATCGCGAACGGAGACATGGGCTATATCGCAAAAATCGGTGTGTTCATGATCTTCCTTGCGCTGTTTTCGCTGTTGTTCGGTGCGCTTTCGGGCAGATATGCCGCAAAAGCCGCTACGGGATTTGCGAAAAACATCCGCAGAGAGCTTTTTTACAAGATCTCTGATTTTTCGTTCTACAACGTTGACCGTTTTTCCACGGCTTCGCTCGTAACGAGACTGACAACGGATATCACGAATACGCAGAACTCCTTTATGATGATCATCCGCGTTATGTTCCGTGCGCCCGTAATGATGATCGGTGCGACGATCATGGCGATGAAAATCAACAAGGAACTCTCGTTTATTTTTATGATCGCGATCCCCGTTATTGCGGTAGCGCTGGCGATCCTCATCACGAAGTCTTTCCCGCTTTTCCAGAAGATGCTGAAAAAGTATGATGGGCTGAATGCATCTGTGCAGGAAGACCTGATCGCGATCCGCGTGGTAAAGGCATTCGTCAGAGAGGATTTCGAAAAGAAGAAGTTTGCGGATTCTTCCGAAATGCTGAGAGCGGCGCAGGTCAAGGCTGAGAAGATCATTATTTACAACATGCCGCTGATGATGTTTTCGATCTATGCGTGCATGATCGCGGTATCCTGGTTCGGTG
>JAZRGP010000345.1:0-1343 GCA_045644225.1 Christensenellaceae bacterium
TTCATCATCTTCGCAACCAAGGCAACAGGTCTCGCAGATGCGATCGGGTCTGTCCGCGGATACGTCGGCGAAAAGACTCTGCTGATCTCGGTATTGAACGGCATCTCCAGCGAGGAAATGCTCTCCGAGGCATTCGGCAACGACCGCGTCATCCCCTGCATCGCACGCGGCATGGACGCGACCAAATTAGGTGACGACCTGACCTTCTCTCACAAGGGCAAGCTGATCTTCGGCGCGGAAAAGGACGCTCCGCACAAGGCAGCGAGCGTCGCAGCACTGGAAGAATTCTTTACCAAAACAGACATCCCCTATGTCGTCAGCGAGGATATCGAGCACGACCTCTGGGAGAAATTCATGCTGAATGTCGGTGTCAATCAGGGCATGATGGTCTATGAAACAAACTATGGCGGAATGAGCGTCCCCGGTGAAGCACGCGATACCATGGTCGCTGCGATGCACGAAGTCCTGCGCCTGAGCTATGCAGAGGGCATCGGTCTCTCGGGCGATGATGTTCAGCGCAGCCTGGATCTCGTCGACAGCCTCGAGCCCACGGGCTATACCTCCATGCGCCAGGATGCGATCAACCGCCGCTATTCCGAGGTCGAGATCTTCGCGGGTACCGTCCTGCGCCTCGGCGAAAAGCACGGCATCGAAACTCCCGTGAACCGCTTCCTCTACGACCGCATCAAAGAGATCGAATCCGCATATAACAAATAAGAAAGGATCGGACTATGAATCTGACTCCAAGAAATATCCGCAAACTTATCTTTATCGTCTGCTGCGGCGTTCTGTTCTTCGTCTTACTGTCGAATGTCAGCGTCGTCTGGACTTTCGTGAAAAAGCTGCTCGGCATTCTCTCTCCCGTGATCACGGGCTGCTGCATCGCTTTTGTGCTGAATGTCATCATGCGGCTCTTCGACAACATCCTCTTTAAGCCGATGGATCGGAGCAAGCTGAAGTTTGTCCGCGCGGCAAAGCGCCCGCTGAGCCTTCTCTGCTCGCTGCTGTTCGTCGCAGGCATCCTCACGCTTGCGTTCCTCGTCATCGTCCCGCAGATCGAGGATGCTCTTACCGATCTCGTCAAGATGCTGCCGAGCTATGCTACAAGACTGCTCGAGTGGATCAAGGGCATCATGGTCTCCCTGCATCTCCCCGCAGAGCAGATCCGTGGATTCTCCACAGACTGGAAGCAGATCATCACGCTCCTGCAGAATTTCGCTACGACATCCTCCAATTCTCTGCTCAACAGCGCAGTCAATATCGCAGGCTCTCTCTTTGGCGTTCTCCTCGAGCTCATCCTCGGCCTCTTTATCGCATGCTATATCCTCATGAAGAAGGAGCGC
>JAZRGP010000346.1:0-8242 GCA_045644225.1 Christensenellaceae bacterium
TCGAATCTGTATGCGAGGAGAAATCCGCCTTGCTCTTGAGGAACCAGGAGTAGTTCGACCAGCCTGCATCCCATGTCGCATCGAGCAGATAATACTTTCCGTCGAGTTCAACGATGTTCCAGGCATGTCCGTCTCCTCTGCCCGTTCCTGCGATCAGGCGCGCATCGATGCCTGCCTCCAGCGCAAGTCGGTAAAAGAGTACGCAGTATCCCTGACAAACCGCTTTTTTGTTGAGTGCCGCAGCATAAGCCGTATGCTTCAGCATATAAGTCGAATCACCGAGGTGATCGTAGTCGTATCTGATATTTTCCGTCATGTATTCGTAAATATTGCAGATCTTCTGATAGTCGGAGATATCTTCATCCAGCTTCAGTACGTCAACGAGACGCTCGACTTCTTTTGTAAGCGCAGTTTCCTGAGCCGCTGTTGTATAGTAAGAAAGATTATAAGAAAGGCGAATATAGCAGTAACCGCTCTTGATATAATATTCCGCAGATGTGCTGACTTTCTTGAGGCACCATTTCAGGCTGTCGCCCTCGGTAGGTTCTCCTGTATGCGCGATCGATCTCTGATAAAGGTCCGACATCATGTCGATGATATATTCACGCTCATTGCCCATATCATCCTGATCGACCTTATACGGGATCGTGACCGTGCTCTTCCTGCTGACCATCGCCTCACGCAGTTCTCTTGCCGCAGAAGATCTGGATGTGAAATAATCCGGATTTGCATTCAGCGGATCGTGAACGTAGATCCTCTGCGGTCCGATCGTCATGACCTTGGCAGCCTCTACCTTGTCTTTTCCCGCCGCAAACACGGTATTCGCAGGGAGCAGCGCGATGATCATCACCATCGCCGCAAGCAGTATCATAATCAGTCTTGAAGTCTTTCTCATTGAACACTTACCTTTCAGACTAAACTTTTATAACTATACACAATAAATATACAACATTTTGTACCATAAATTCAAGTAAAAAACCAAGTTTTGTGTAAATATAAAAGCGCCCTTCAAAGGACGCTTGATATATACAATTATTTTTCGAGAATTTTGCGGAATGTTTCCGTAGAGCCTTCCAGAGAAGAATACAAAGCAGCTTCTCCGCAGCCCTGATCGTTCGCGAGATCTTCTTTTTCCAGAACGTTTTTCAAGTGATTGACCATGCCGTACATTCCGTCATAGATCTCACATTTCCCCGAGAAGTATTCCTTCGCGATCTCGGCGATCTTGTCCGAAATAAAAGAATAATGCGTACATCCCATTACGATACCGTCGATCGTTTCGCCTTTCAGCGGCTCGAACTTCTCTCTGACGTATTCTGCGATCCGCGGATCTTCGAAGTTGCCCGTTTCGATCAGTTCAACAAGACCTTTGCAAGGCATATCGATGACAAATTCTTCGCATCCGACGCGCTTTTTCAGCTCCTTGAAGCGAGACTGCTGGATCGTCGCGGGAGTTGCCATAACGAGGATCTTTCCGTCTTCCCTTCCCTCAAAGGCAGGCTTGACCGCAGGCTCGATGCTGATAACGGGCATCTGATACATTTCTCTCATCTTATATACAGCAATGCTTGTCGCAGTATTGCATGCCATGACGATCGCCTTGACACCTTTCTGATACAGGAATTCACCGCACGCAAGGGAAAGCTCCTTGATCTCCTCTTCCGTACGCGTTCCGTAAGGTGCGTTCGCATCGTCACCGTAATATATGAAGTTTTCCGTCGGCAGTTTTTCCATCGCGTGTTTCATGACGGATAATCCGCCAACGCCCGAATCGAAAAAGCCGATCGGCAGTTTTCTGTCCTTCATCTTCATACCTCCGAATGCTATTATATACGCTTACGGAGGTAAAATCAACCTCCAGCCTACGCTCTTAGCGTTTTATCGATCGCAAGCGCAAGGTATTTCACGGCATTCTTCGCTTCCGCTAGAGTATTCATGTTATGCCCAACCTCTACCAGAACGCAATGATCCGAGATATGCTGATTATACCGACCTCTCTTCACGCGTGTTTCCCGCATAAATCCCTCGTCAAATTCCTTCACATATTCAGCGATCGTTTCCGCGAGTGAAAAAGTCCGCTCAAAGTTCGGCTTGGGATCATATTCCGTTCCGTCGCTCTTCAGCCCCTTCCCCACAACAAACATCATCCGTGCGCAGCGCTCTCCGTTGATGACAACGACATCATCGATGTTTGCAGGACCCGATGCATCCCGATGCAGGTCGATATACAGGTCGATATCATCATATTTTTCCATCGTCTTTACCGATCGTTCGTAAGCCGTGGAAAGTTTGGGCGGCTCATGGTTCGTCGTATCGTGGATCACCTCATACCCCATCGTCTCAAGTTCCTCTTTCAGCTTCTCTCCCACCGCCGATAAGTTATAGTTATCGTCAAAGGTGCGGTATTCGCTCGATTCCCGATATCGGTCCTCTCCATCCTGCCGATACGCCTCGGTAAGATGCGTATGATAGATCAGTATCCGAGGCTCCTCTCCAAAATCCGTCTCGATCTCCTCAGCCTGCACACTGCTACGCGGCAGCAGCAGATCTGATAATGCCCCGTCAGCCGTCGCAGGCTCAGCATCGCGGATCGGAACAAACATAAGCCGCTCGTCTTTCATCTGTTCGGGCAGCAGATCCAGCATCATTTTATTTTCAAGCGATACCGAGGACTTCGGTGCGATCAGCAGGCATACCGCAACCATCAGCAGCAAAATTCCCGCAAGTCTGGCATTGTTGATCTTCATAGAAAAACCTCCTGCTATATTTTATTTGCAGGAGGTCGAATATATGTATGTTTATCAGTTTTTCAGTTCATCGATCTCGCTTCGCGTGATATACGGATTCAGCGCAAGGTCCAGCATCTCCGCAAGCAGCTTGGCGCAATGATCCGTCAGCGCATCGATATCCTTCGGCGTCACGACGAGTTCTGCTCCCGAATCACCCGAAACACCGCGGATGATCTTCTGCCTGAGAACGGCATCCTCCGCAGGCATCGCACGCTCCAGCGCATCCGAGATGATCGTTCCCGTATAGACGACGGTAGGAACGCCGATCGCCACTACAGGAACATTGAGAGAATCATAATTAAGGCTGTCCCGATGATTGCCGAGACCCGATCCCGGGGTGATCCCCGCATTGGTGATCTGTATGCTCGCACCAATGCGGTCGACATTCCGTGCGGCAAGCGCATCGATCACGATCACGAGCGAAGGTTTTGTCTCCCGCACGATCCCTCGGACGACCTCATAGCTCTCAAGCCCCGTCACACCAAGCACACCCGGTGCGATCGCACAGATCGCAGGTGTCCGATCATCCAGCACATCGGGAATATGCTTCAGGATGTGCCGCGTCACGAATACCGTTTCGCAGACCTTCGGTCCGAGAGAATCCGCGGTCACGTTCCGATTCCCAAGCCCGATGATCAGGATATCTCCCTCCGCATCTCCGATCATCTCCTTAAGCTCCTTCGCGCACCTCTTCGCGATGCGATGTCTCTCCTTCGGAAGCATCTGCGCAGTCGGCATCGCAAGATCGAATGTCAAGTAACTGCCGATCGGTTTCTTCATCACACGCGATCCTTTTTCCGTCAGGATCCTGATGCGTGTCATACGAAAATACCTGTACAGTTCTTCTTCATGCTCTACACCCTCGGGAACATACCCGATATCCTCCTTTAATTCCGTCGCAAGATCGGTTCTGATACTCATTTTTGAAAATACCTCTTCTTTTTTTCTTAAAATGTGCAAATTTTCCGAAAAAATACCTTGCATTGCAGAAAAACCTGTGATAATATATTTGAGGTAAAAATTTTTACAAGGGGTGAAAAAAAGTGGCAAACATCAAATCCGCTAAAAAAAGAGTTAAGGTTATCAAGACAAAGACACTGAGAAACAGAGAAATCAAGTCTGCTCTCAAGACAGAACTCAAGAAGTTCGATGCAGCTCTCGTAACAGAAGGCGCTGACAAGGAAGCAGCTTACAAAGCAGCTGTATCCAAGATCGACAGCTCCTGCTCCAAGGGCATCATGCACAAGAACAAGGCTAACCGTAAAAAGGCACAGCTTGCTAAGAAGCTCAACGCTGCTGAGTAATCTTAATTCGACATGGTTTTGATGGACATTCCCCAAATTCCATCGAAACTGTTACCAACCAAGAGAAATCCATCCGCCACCCTCAGATGGATTTTTTTCTTTGCAAAAATTCAGGCATACCGTCAGGTGTGCCTTTTTCTTTTACATGAAAAAACCCCGATACCCTTTCGGATACCGAGGTTTAACAATGTCATAAATGCTTATTGCTCAGCAGTTATCAGCCATTGATGAGAGCCATGAAGCTCTGGGAGAAAGCTGTGATGTTTCTTGCAGCGATGAATACGAATACTGCAATAACGATAACGCCGAGAACATTCTGCCATACCTTGTTCTTGTAGTTGCCCATGATGTCCTTGGAGTTGCAGACGATCATAAGGAGAACTGCAGTTACGGGGAGCAGGAATGCGTTAGCAGCCTGAGCGAAGAGGATGATCTCTGTGGGAGAAGCGCCGAGTGTGCATGTAGCAACAACGCCGAATGCGAGAACGATGATCCAGAAGATCTTGAACTTGCCGCTCTTGAGGTCTTCCTTCCAGCCGAGGATACCTGTGGAAGCATATGCAGCTGCGAGAGGAGCTGTGATCGTGGATGTAGCGCCTGCTGCGAAGAGACCGATACCGAAGAGAACTGTTGCCCAGTTGCCGAGGATGGGCTGAAGCATTACAGCCATTTCACCACCGTTTGTGGGAGCTGTTTCAAAGCCAACTGCTGCAGCGCAGATGATGATAGCCATGGAGATGATACCGCCGAGACCGATAGCGAGAACGCTGTCGAGTGTGGATGTGGGGATATCTTCTTCGGGGTTGTTCCACTTCTTAGCTGCGGAGGATGCATGCAGGTAGATGTTGTAAGGAACTACTGTTGTGCCCATGAGAGCCGCGATCGTCATCCAGGAGGAACCGTCGGGAGCTGTGGGAACGAAGAGACCCTTAACTACTGCGCCCCAGTTGGGATCAGAAGCAAATGCGCAAACGAGGAACAGAACGCCCATCAGTACTACGAGAGCCGTGAGGATCTTTTCGATAACCTTTGTGCTGCCTGTGAAGAGCAGAACAAATGCTACTACGCCAATGATGATAGCGAGGATGATCTTCCATGTGCCGCCTGCGAGACCGGGAGCGATCGCCTGAAGGCCGAGGATAGAGCCGGATACGTTACCTGTTTCATAAGCTACGTTGCCAATGAATACAGCAGCGATTACGAGGATCGCGAGGATAACGCGAGCACCCTTGCCTGTAAAGCGAGTACGGAGCGCCTGACCGAGACCCATCTGGGATACGATACCTACTCTAGCAGCCATTTCCTGCATGATGATAACGGAAATGACGGAGATGAGCATCGCCCAAAGGAGTGTGTAGCCGTAGCTAGCGCCGGATGTTGCACAGGATGTAACCGTACCGGGGCCGATGAATGCACCAGCAACGAGAGCGCCGGGACCAACCTGTTTCAGTCTGTGCCAAAACTTCTTCATAAATACCTCCAAAATAAATTTATAATATTTAGATATTACTAAGATTATACACTAACATGATAACGTATATTTGGATGAAAAGCAATACTAAATTTCACAATTATGTTACAATTTAAGATCGCAAATCAGCAAAAATATTACCATTCATATTCTTTTCAGTAAGTTTCCTTAATCTTCTTGCCGATATTATATCGTTTTCACTCATTCTTCCACTTTGTTGCATTTCAAATCATTTTGCTCAATTATCCAAAATGACATTTTTAAATTTAATTATTCATTTTTGCATTCAAAAAGCTCTGTTCCCCATTTCAGGAAGCAGAGCTTTGTTTCTTTTTTTTAAACCGCGGGCATATTCTCCAGCAGATAGCGGAAGATCTTACCTGCCATAGGCGCTGCGTACTTCGATCCGTAGCCTGCGCCTTCGTAGATCACCGCAACGGCATACGGATACGATCCGTCATCGATAAATCCCGAGAACCAGGAATGGTTTCGGATCTCTTCCCTATCCGCATCATAATATTCCGCAGTACCCGTCTTGCCGCAGATCTGCACACCGTCGACCGCAGCGGATGTTCCCGTGCCGTTTTCCACGACTGCACGCATGTACTCCTTGATCTTTGCAGCAGTGCCGCGATCGCAAACCTGCGCATATTCCTCAGGCTGCATCGTATAGCTGCTGTATGTACCGGATGCGGCATCGAGCAGCATTTTGGGTTCCATCATGATCCCGTCATTCGCGACCGCAGAGGTTATCATGCACGCATGGAGCGGCGTTACGAGGTCGTTATACTGACCGATGCCCGCCCATGCGATATCACCGCCGTTATCCGTTACTTCGAAATTACTGCGGTAAAGCACGACATCCTCAAAGCCGAAGTCTTCGTTAAATCCGAATTCCTCTGCTTCCTCCAGCAGCGCTTCCGCACCGATCTCGTTCGAAAGGACCGCAAAATAACAGTTGCAGCTATCCTCGAATGCACCCGCGAGATCGTTCGTCTTGTGCGCCTTGACGCAGGTGATCTTCTGCCCGTCGACGATCTCCTCACCGCTGCATTCATATTCAAAATCGATCCCCTGCTCGACCGCTTCCATCGCCGTAACGATCTTCATCAGCGATCCGGGCGGATATCTGCCCATTACGGCGCGGTCAACGAGGCTCGTATCCGCGAGCTCATCGATATTCAGGTCGTTCGGATCGAATGTCGGGATGGATGCATTCGCAAGGATCTCACCGGTCAGATAGTTCATGACGACGATGCATCCTTCGCGTTCATCCATATTATCATAGATATATTCCATCAGCTCCGCATCGACTGTCAGCGTAATGTCGCTTCCCTTTTCGGATGCGCCTGCAAGGATAGAGCCGAACTTATCCGCAAGGTCCTTGTTGATGCCGTAAAGATACTTCACAAATACCGATTCCGCACCGACCGTCATACCCTTCGTATCACCGATCACGTGCGACATCGATCTGCGGATATCCGTCTTTTCGTGATATGTTCTTTCGCCATCCTCCGTCCACGCAAGCTTGATCCCAGCGCGGTCATAGATGCTGCCTGCTGCGCCCGAGCCGCTCTGAGCAGCCTGAACGGAGCTCTGGATACGCGGATTATACTGCGTATTGAACCATTCATCGCCGTAATTCAGGATAGAATAGCCGAGATATACGATCGTGACGGTAAACAGTGCAACAAAGATCCACAGCGACATTTTGATATTCCGTTTAAACTTTTTGGTATCCTTCATTCGATCTCACCTCCAAGTTCACGGATCGCTCGCTCATCGCGGTCGCCATTTTTGATCGCAACACCTTCGATAATACCGACCATCAGCAGCGAAGAGATCAGCGAGCTGCCGCCTGCGCTGATAAACGGCAATGTAATGCCCGTCAGCGGGATCAGCTTGATCACACCGCCGATAATGATAAAGCTCTGCAGCGCAAGCATGGACGTGCAGCCAAATACCAGCAGCGCATCGAATGTGTTGTCCGTATCGATCGCGATCAGCATACCGCGCACGATAAATACCATATAGAATGCGATCACGAGAACACCGACGATAATTCCGAATTCCTCGCCGATGACCGTAAAGATATAGTCCGTCTTGTTCGCAGGAATAACGCTCGGCATTCCGAGACCGAGTCCCGCGCCGAACAGCCCGCCGCTCGCCAGCGCGATCAGCCCCTGGACGATCTGATAGCCCGTCGTATTATAGAATTCCCACGGATCCCGCCAGACCTGCACGCGGGTTCGCACATGAGCAAAGAGATGATAGCTCGCAAACGCACCGCCGCCCATTACGCCGATGCCAAGCAGCGTCAGCACCGTTCTGCCCGTTGCGGCATAAAACATAATGAGGAACGTTCCGCCGATGAGCAGCGCAGAACCGAGGTCCTTCGCAAGCACCTGAATGATCACGCATGCCGCCGCAAAGCCGATATACGGGAAAAAGGAGCTGAGATTCTCTCTCGTGCTCAGGAAATATGCGGAAACTACGATAAAGAGGATCTTCGCAAATTCACTCGGCTGGATGGAGATCGGACCGATGCGGATCCAGTTCCGTGCACCGCCGACCGTTCGTCCAAGCACGACCGTACTCAGCAGCATAAGCAGCGTAAGCACCATAAACGCCCAGTTGCCTCGTCCGAAATTCTTAGTACGTCGGATCAGCGCAATCAT
>JAZRGP010000347.1:0-6269 GCA_045644225.1 Christensenellaceae bacterium
CTTCTCGGAGATGCGCTTCAGAAGCTTGATCTTATCGCGGAATACTGCCGCACGCTCAAAATCCAGTGCATCCGAAGCAGCCATCATCTGCTCGGTCCACTCTTTCTCCAGCCGCTTATGCTTGCCCGAAAGCAGCTCGACCACGCCTTCAAGCGCCTTCTTGTAATCCTCCTCCGAAACCTTGCCGCAGCAGGGAGCCATACATCTGCCCATCTGATAATTTAGGCAGGGACGGGCGTTCTTCATCGGTTTGGAGAGATCGCGCTTGCAGCTGCGCACGGGAAAGAGCTTATAGACTGCATCAAGGATCTCACGGATACTGTGAGCAGCCAAAAACGGCCCGAAATACTTCGCGCCGTCGTTCGATACTTTTCTGACGATCCCGATCGCGGGATAAGCCTCGCGCATGTCGATGCGCACATAAGGGAAATGCTTATCATCCCGCAGCAGGATGTTGTAATACGGCTGATACTGCTTGATGAGGTTGCTCTCAAGGACGAGCGCCTCGACCTCGTTGTCGACGATGATGTACTCAAAATCACGGATGTTCTCCACCATCGCGGCGACCTTTGCCTGTTTTTCGGACGAGCCGAAATACTGACGGACACGGTTTGCGAGGACGCGCGCCTTGCCGACATAGATCACCTTGCCGTCACCGTCGCGCATGATATATACGCCGGGACTGCGTGGCAGTGTTTTGAGTTTTTCTTCAACCTCTCGCGATATCAGCATTTTGCCTCCGGCGGCTTAAACCTTTTTTATAAAAAAGGTTTAAGAATCCAAAAAATTTTAGACAATCGCAACGCGATTGTCGTATAAAAGTTCTTGAGGATTCTTAAGGAACTTCTTACAAGAAGTTCCTTAAGACCTAACGCTTATTTTAAGATTTTGTGGAACAGCGAAGACACTGCATGAACAGCCGCATCTGCCTGATCGTTCGTAACGCAGAATGTGATCTTTGTTTCGTCGGTTGTTACAAGCAGAACATCGACATCCACGTCGTCGAGCGTAGCGAATACCTTCGCTGCGACACCGTACATAACTTCCATACCGAGACCTTCGACAGAGATCTTTGTAAGGTCGGTCATTGCAGTAACGTCCGCATCCTCAAATGCAGAAAGTGCATCGAGAGCCTTTTCGAGATCCTTGCCCGCAACAGAGAAAGATACTTCCTTGCGGCTGCCTGTAGAGATCGCCTGCGCGATGATATCGACATTGATGCTCTTCTCTGCGATCAGTTCGAAGATCTTTGCCGTCGTTCTGAGATCGTTGGGAAGATCGTGAACCGTGATGACCGCTTCATTGGAGACTCTGCTGAGGTTCGTTACAGAACGGGACTGATAAACGATGTCCTTCATGCTATAGAGACCGGGCTGGCGGTCGACGATATACTTTGCAGCAGTGATCGCACCGTCTGCGAAGACCTGCTTGGTCTGTGCCTGATGAGAAACGGTGAGAACTTCGCTCGGTGTAATAAAGAGAACGTCATGCTCGCCGACGATCGTGCCGCCGCGGATGGAATGGATGCCGAGTTCCTTCTTTTCTCTTCTGCCATCCTGCGGAGATCTGCCGTATTTATATTCGAGTCTGTTGTCGTAGCTGGAATTGATGATCTCAGCAAGCGTCACAGCCGTGCCGCTAGGTGCGTCGACCTTGAGGTTATGGTGCTTTTCCACGATCTCGATATCTACCGCATCACCGTAGAAATCCGCAACCTGCTTAACGAGCTCAAACTGCATATTGACGCCAAGAGACATATTGGAGGAGAAGAATACGGGGATCTTCTCAGCAGCGGCCTTGACCATCTGCTTATGTTCACGCGTATAGCCCGTTGTCGCGATAATGATCGGCACATTGTTCTTGCAGCAATACTCCAGATTGCTCGCGAGAGCAGTCGGTCTGGAGAAGTCGATCACGACATCCACGGGAACATCACAGTCCGCAATGTTCGCAAAAACCGGGACTTCATTCGTGCGTGCATCAGGGAACATATCGATACCCGCAACAAGGACTGTGCCTTCGTGCTTGGGAACCGTATTCGCAACGACCTGACCCATCTGACCATTGATGCCGCAAATTGCTATTCTAATCATATAAATGATCCTTTCAAACTTTAAAAAATAACTGTCCGCAGATGCTTTTGATTTGCGGACAGTTTATCACATATCCTTATACCAAGCCGTACTGCTGAAGGATGCCGCGGAGCGCTGCTGTCTTCTCTGCGGTCATTTCGCAGAGCGGCAGACGGAGCGGACCCGCCTCAAAGCCCATGAGATTGAGCGCAACCTTTGCGGGGATGGGATTGACATCCATAAAGAGCGCATCGATAAGAGGCTTATAGACAAGCTGCAGTTCGCTTGCTTTTTTGATGTCGCCTGCAAGATACAGCGCAGCGATGTCGTGCGCGACCTTGGGAGCAACGTTTGCAAGGACGGAGATAACACCCTTGCCGCCGAGGGACATCAGCGGGATGATCTGATCGTCATTGCCGGAATAGAGATCGACATCGCAGGTACGAGCCATTTCCGCAACCTGAGAGATGTCGCCGCTTGCTTCCTTCATCGCAACGATGTTGGGATGCTTTGCGAGCTTTGCAAGTGTTTCGGGCTTCATGTTTACGCCTGTTCTGCCGGGAACATTATACGCGATGATGGGCAGCTTTGTGCTGTCAGCAACCGCGAGATAATGGCGCATGAGGCCTTCCTGAGAGCATTTGTTATAATAAGGAGTAACGACGAGCAGTGCATCCGCACCCATGTCTTCCGCTTTTTTGGAAAGCTCTATAGCGTGTGCAGTGCAGTTGCTGCCCGTACCGACGATCACGGGTACTTTGCCGTCGACATGCGCGATGCTCTCACGGATCACGAGGTCTCTCTCAGCTTCGCTCATAGTAGCGGGTTCGCCCGTTGTACCGCATACAACGATCGCATCTGTGCCGCCTTCGAGCTGATAATCGAGCAGTTTCTTCAGCGCGGGAATATTGATGCCGTTTTCAGTAAAAGGCGTGACCAGCGCAACAGCAGAACCTTCAAAAATAGCCATTCCGATACTCTCCTTTTATTATTCCTTGATACCGCATTCAGCGGGGTGTGCCATGATCCATTCCGCGATCTGAACAGCATTTGTAGCAGCGCCCTTACGGATATTGTCTGCAACGACCCACATGTTGATGCCGCTTTCGACTGTATCGTCTCTTCTTACACGACCGACGAAAACTTCGTCCTTATCCGCAGCTTCGCAAGCCATGGGGTATGTGAGTGTAGCGGGGTCGTCTGCGAGAATGATGCCGGGAGCCTCTGCGAGGAGCATCTTGAGCTCAGCGAGATCGAACTGCATTTCGAACTCAAGGTTGATGGATTCGCTGTGACCGTAGTATACGGGAACGCGAACCGTTGTTGCAGTAACCTTGATCTCGTCGTCGTGGAGGATCTTCTTGGTCTCGTTGACCATCTTCATTTCTTCTTTTGTATAGCCGTTTTCTGTGAAATCATCGATCTGCGGGATGCAGTTATTGAAGATCGGGTGCGGGAACTTCTTGGGAGCTTCGCCCTTGATACCGTTTTCGAGATCGGAGAAACCGCCTACGCCTGCACCGGAAACAGCCTGATATGTGGAATAGATGACTCTCTTGATGTTATAAGCATCGTGGAGAGGCTTGAGCGCGACCATAGCCTGGATCGTGGTGCAGTTGGGGTTTGCGATGATGCCGTTGTGCTTTGTGATATCTTCAGCATTAACTTCCGGAACAACAAGCGGAACATCCTTATCCATTCTCCATGCGCTGGAGTTATCGACTACGATCGCACCTGCCTTAGCTGCACAGGGAGCGAACTTCAGGCTTGTGCCGCCGCCAGCGGAGAACAGAGCGATATCGATGTTCTTGCCGTCGAAAGCTGTTTCTGTAAGTTCTTCAACTGTATATTCCTGACCCATGAAGTCGATCTTTTTACCGGCACTCTTTGCGGAAGCGAATACGTAAAAATTGTCGATCGGGAGCTTTCTCTCGGAAAGGACCTGAAGGAACTTTCTGCCTACCATACCGGTTGCACCAACTACAGCGATGTTAAACTTTCTCATCTTTGTTTTCCTCATTTTTATCGTAAATTTTTAATTATAGGCATTTTCAAACAGTTACCCATTTTAACTTATAAATTATATCACCAAAAATCCCGCTCTGTCAATAAAACCCGCGTTTTATGCTATTCTCTGTGATAAAAACTTTACCCTGACATTCTTTTTTGTTATAATAAAAAAAAGCATTCCTCGGAGGAGCCTCATGAAAAAGATCGCCGCATCATTTTTAAAAGACATCGAAAGCACGATCAGGCAGATCGACGATAATTCTCTCGCACCGTTCTGCGAAGCACTGGACACCGCATCGCGTATCTTCATCGCAGGCGGCGGCCGCTGCCGTCCCATCGCGGAGTATTTCGCAATGCGCCTTGCTCAGCTCGGTCTGACCGTTTACACCGTAAGCAGCCCGACCACACCCGCGATCGCAAAAAACGATGTCCTCGTCCTGCTGGCACCCTCCGCTGACAATAAACGCCTCTCCGCGATCGCAAAAAAATGCTATCAGACAGGCGCGACCATCACTGCGGTCTCCCCGACGGCAACATCGCCCGTCGCTGACCTCGCAAAGCACCTGGTCGTCATCCCGAAGAACCCCGCTCCGCGCGTAACGGGTTCTCCCGTGCTCTATGAACAGAGCGTATTCATCCTGACGGATGCCGTCGTACACATCCTCAGCCTGCGCCGCGGCACTGCCGCACAGGGCAGCCTGAATTTCATCAACAATCTGGAGTAAATAATAAAAAATGGTAATCGCTGTTATCCTCTGCATCCTGGCGATCGCGCTGGGAATCATGTTCTGCTTTTTCGGCTATCGTTATCTGCGCAAACTGATCACGGGCTTCGGCTTCCTGATCGGTGCGATCACTGCGTATGTCTTTCTCGCGCCCACAATGGCACTCTTCCCGACGATCATCCTTTCCGTCGTGATCGGCGCGGCAACGGGTCTGCTGCTGTACTATATCCACGTCGCGGGGATCTTCCTGCTAGGGGCGTTCTTCGGCATCTCTGCAGTGAGCATCCTCTGCATACTCTTTGACTGGGATCCCTTCTCTCTCGGCGCATCCATCTTCATGCTCGTCAGTGCGATCGTGCTGGGCGTTATGGCAGTCATCTACCGCAGAAATCTGATCGTCATCTGCACGTCTTTCACGGGCGGCATGCTGACGGCGCTCTGCTGCGGCTATATGATCCTCGGCAGCCCCGAATCGCTCACCGTTGCAACGCTGATGCCCTCGCTGAAGACTTACTTCATGGATCATTCTTACTGGTGCACCATCGCAGGCGCAGCACTCTCCGCGGCAGGCATGCTCATCCAGTTCGTATCGACGGCAAATGTGCCGCGCAAAAAAAGATAAACCAACGTGTATATAAAATGAAAAACGGGCAACACTATACTCAGAAGCCGATGAAGATCGGCGGAAAAGTTTCCCGTTTCATTTTTCCTCTATTTAGGGTCGGAGCAGATACTGCTCCGATTCTTTTTTTAATTTCGCGCTGCTTCCCTCTTTCAGCATGCGCTGCATCAGCAGACCTTCGTCGATCACTCCGCGCACACGCATCTCAGCATCGATGACATGAACGATGTTATACTTCCGCTGATCCAGCGACAAAAATACTTCTCCGATGCTCTTATCCCCGCTGCAGGCGACGTTCCTGACGTCCATCACCGCGCTTCCCGATAAGCCGCGGAGCTTTGCCGCGGAGAAAGCCAGCGCATCCAGCTCCCGCAGGCGCATTCCCTTCACCGAAGAATACAGCATGAACCCGCCCATCGCATAAAAGCTGATGCTACCCGCTCCGCCGACATATGCTCCTGCCGCAAAGATGCCGATCCCCGCAAGCATCCCCATCACGCTCGCAGCAACAAGGGCTGTCCGCATGGGGAGAAACACGGAGAGCAGCACAGTCGCGATCCTGCCGCCATCCAGCGGAAGCGAAGGAAGCAGATTCATCGCGCCGAGGACGATATTGCACTGCATGAAGAGCCTGCCCTCCTCTCCCGCAAGTGCCTCGCAGGCAAGCACAGCAAGGAGATTCCCGATGGGACCTGCCGCGGCAACGAGGGCTTCCTTTCCCTTGGAAACAAAGGCAAAACTGCCCATATGCGCCGCGCATCCGAACGGCAGCAGCTCCATTGAGATCACGCGGACACCCAGCGCAGAGGCAGCGAGGAGATGCGAGGTCTCGTGCAGCAT
>JAZRGP010000348.1:0-5227 GCA_045644225.1 Christensenellaceae bacterium
CAGCCTTGCCGAAGATCTTCAGCTCGAATTTGGTTTTTGCCGCCATGACCGCGCCTTCGCGGATGCCGACTGTTCCCGTGGGCATGTGCGTGTTGTTATGGAAGCCGAACATCATGTCGATGGGATAGGGCAGGCGGTCGAAGAGATGATGCTCCTTCAGTGTGCGTGCGCCCGAAGTCGCTTCTTCCGCAAGCTGGAAGATAAACGTGATGCTGCCGTCGAACTTCTGCTGATGCAGGATCTTTGCAGCGCCGAGGAGCGCCGCGGTGTGGAAATCATGACCGCAGCCGTGGAAAGCATTGCCGTATTCTCCCTGCTCGGGATTTTTTCTTGGGAGCGCATCGATATCCGCGCGGATGGCGATGTTTCTGCCGGGGTTTTCGCCCTCCATTACGGCAACGATGCCCGTCGGCAGACCCGTATCGACAAACTCAAGGTCGAGCTTAGCGCAGTTCTTGCGGATGAGTTCGGTCGTGCGGAATTCCTGATAGCTCAGTTCGGGATGGGTATGAAGATCATCCTTGATCTTCTTCATGTATTCTGTGTATTGGTTTGCCAAACGTAAAACGTCCATAGCATAAAGCTCCTTTAGATTTCTAAAAACAAATATACACAAGCCGTCCGCGAAAATCAAATTATTGTTTCGCAATTCGCAAAATTTGTTTATAATTATTATAAAAGAAGATACTTAAACGGAGTAAAAGATGACAGATAGATTTGAAAGCTTGAGACAACAGGGAATATCCGAAGAACTGATCGGGAAAGTCCGCGAGTATGCGGAAAAATTCGGCGTGGATGAAGCGGCGCTCAGCCGTCTGCCGCAGCCTGCGATCCCGTATTTCGGTAAGGAGATTCTGGAGATGGCGATCTGTGCGCTGCTGGAGGGAGAGAATCTCCTGCTGGCGGGCGGCAAGGCAACGGGCAAGAATGTCCTTGCGGAAAACCTTGCATACTATTTCGGCAGACCCGTCTATAATATGTCTTTTCACGTAAATACAGACAGCAGTGCGCTCATCGGCACGGATACCTTCCGTGACAATGAAGTTCAGCTGAGAAAAGGCCCCATCGCGCTTTGTGCGGAGCATGGCGGCTTTGGCATCCTCGATGAGATCAACATGGCGAAGAACGAGGCAGTTGCCGTTCTCCATGCGACGCTCGACCACCGCAGACTGATCGACATCCCCGGTTACGACCGCATCACGCTGCATCCTGCTGCACGCTTCATCGGAACGATGAACTACGGCTATGCAGGCACGCGTGACCTCAATGAAGCACTCGTTTCGCGTTTCCTCGTGATCGATATGCCGCAGCCGACTGCGGAGACCGTGCTGCATATCCTCGACCTGAGCTGCCCCGGCATGAAGGCTGAGGCAAAAGAGCAGCTCTGCGGGCTTTTCCTCGATCTGGAAGAAAAGTGCAGAAACGGTGAAGTTTCTTCCAAGCCGCTCGACTTAAGAGGGCTTCTCGCGGCGATCCGCACGATGCGCCTCGGCATCATGCCTGCAGCGGCGCTCAGAATGGGCGTGGTCAACAAGAGCTTTGATGAATTCGAGAAGGAACTCGTGGAGGATATCATCATGACGCGCATCCCGACAGACTGGACGAGCGCGGATGTTTTTGAGGCATAATGGAAAACAGATTGACGGAATATGAGATCAAAAACAGAATAAAGAATCTGGCATGGACCGTCAGCGGAGACTATACCCTCGATATCGATGTGGATATGGAGGGTTATCGTGTTTCCAAATACGTTGCGCTTTACGATGCGGTCAAGCAGGGTGCATTAAGCAAGTATTTCGACCGCAGTGCGCTGACGATGTATCTGATCAAAAAGATCTTCATGGGTGCGGATGCGGAGCAGCTGATGACGCTGGCGCAGGTATGCGCGGATTCCGCGGTATATTCGAGGATCTCCGCAGAGCGGGCAGGCGTAAAAGAGATCCGCGAAAAGGCATTTTCCGCATTCATGGTGGGCGACAGCGTGATGAGCGGATTTTCGCAGATCCTGCTGCTGACCTATATGGCGCGCGTGAATCACCCCGATACAAAGGCGCTTGCGGAGCCGCTCAGGATCGTGGATGCGCTGAGCATCGCGGAGGATACCGACGAGATCATCGCTGCGATAGATCGGCTTTACAATACCTATGTCGATAAAAACTTCGAGGCGATGTTCGGTACGCTGCAGGATGTTCTGGACGTTACGGAAGAGGACCTCGACGAAGCAGGCTGGTTTGACGATATCAAAAAAGAACGGCAGAAGTCGCTGGCGCGCAGCCTGACGACCTTCTCCGACTGGATCAAAAAGCAGAACGAGCCGCGGCAGGAATACGGCAGCGGGCAGAGCATCGTGACCGTAACGGAGGAAGACCTCGAGAAGATGGAGGATTACCTCTCGATCCATTATGGGGATTCCATCCTCTCTTCGCAGGAGCAGGAGCGCCTCGACAGAGCTGTCTGCACGGGTCTGCACGAAGACTGCAGCATCTATGTCACGCGCGGTCTGCTGAAAAAGGAATACAGCGACGAACCTGCATTTAAGGCATCGCGCAAGATGGCGATGTATTTTAAAGAAAAGAACGTGGATGCGTATTATCATAACCGCTCCTTTATCCGCAAGAACATCGCGGACCTGACGGACCTTTTGAAGAAGGCTCTCATCCGCAGAAACGAACGCGAGCTGCAGCGGAAGGATCACGGAATGATCGTTGCGCGGGATCTCTGGAAAGTCGGCCGCACGGAAGAACGGAAGCTTTTCCTGAAGGAAGAGAACAAGGATAATTCCGCGTTCGTCGTGGATGTGCTGATCGATGCGAGCGGATCGCAGCGCGGACGTCAGGGTGCGATCGCGATGCAGGCATTTATCATCAGCGAGGCGATGAGCGCAGTGGGGCTTCCGTACCGCGTGATGAGCTTCAGCACATTCTGGGAATATACGGTCCTGCACCTGTTCCATGATTTCGAGGAGGGACGTGCGGAGAACCGCAACATCTTCGAATACCGCGCGATGGCGAACAACCGTGACGGGCTTGCGATCCGTGCTGCGTGTGAATCCCTCTCCAAGCGAACGGAAGAAAACAAGCTGCTGATCGTCCTTTCGGACGGTCGTCCGAATAATGCGCTCCGCAACCGACCGGGTCACAGAAACCCCGAGCCGTATGTCGGGGAGTATGCCGTGCGGGATACCGCGGCGGAGGTGCGCCGTGCCCGCGGAATGGGCATCAGCGTGCTGGGGATCTTTACGGGCGAGGAAGAAGACCTTGCCGCCGAACGCAAGATCTACGGAAACAACTTTGCCTTTACCCGCAAGATCGAGAATTTCTCCCGTATCGTCGGGCGCTACCTCAAAAAACAGCTGGATGAGGATGAATAACTCTTGTGTACATGCGGTGCAGACCGTATAATGAAGCCAATGGAGGCAGAAAACATGATTTCTTTTGAAAGTGATTATATTGCAGCGGCGCATGACCGCATTTTACAGAGACTGACGGAAGTCAAGAATGAGATCCATCCCGGGTACGGTACGGATGCTTACTGTGCATCCGCGAAGGAAAAGATCCGCGCGGCATTCGGTTGTCCGCAGGCGGATGTACATTTCCTCGTCGGCGGCACGCAGACCAACTCCACGGTCATCGCAGGCTTGCTGAAGTCCTATGAAGGCGTCGTCGCGGCAGAGACGGGTCACGTCAGCACGCACGAATCGGGCGCGGTGGAATACACAGGTCATAAGGTACTGACCATCCCGCAGCACGAAGGCAAGATCGATGCAGGCGAGCTGGAAACCTATCTCGCAGGCTTCTTTGCGGATGAAAACTACGAACATATGGTATTCCCCGGCATGGTATATATCTCCTTCCCGACGGAATACGGAACATTATATACAAAGGAAGAACTGCAGACCATCCATGCGATCTGCAAGAAATACGAGCTTCCGCTTTATATCGACGGCGCGCGTCTGGGCTACGGCCTGATGAGCCGCCAGAACGATGTTTCTCCTGCGGAACTCGCTGCAAACTGCGATGTATTCTATATCGGCGGAACAAAGGTCGGCGCACTCTTCGGTGAGGCTGTGGTATTCCCGCAGGGCAATGCTCCCAAGCACTTCATGACCATCATCAAGCAGCATGGCGCTCTGCTCGCGAAGGGCTTCCTGCTCGGGCTGCAGTTCGATACGCTCTTTACGGACGATCTGTATTTTGAGATCAGCAAGCATGCGATCGACATGGCAGAAGAACTGAAAGCAGTCATGCACGAAAAAGGCTGGCGCATCTATCTCGAATCTCCCACAAATCAGCAGTTTGCCATCCTTGCGGACAGTGAGCTTGCGCAGATGAAGGGAAACATCGCCTACAGCTTCTGGGAAAAATACGACGCTGATCATACGGTCGTTCGCTTTGCGACGAGCTGGTTTACGAAAGAAAGTGACCTCGCCGCACTTCGAGGCTGACGATAACCCCTCATCTTCCGCTTTTTCGGGCCGACTCAGCTTGTGCGGCGTACGTGGAGTACGCCTCCGCGCTTTGCTCCCGATAAAAACGAAATCTGAGCACTTCTTGTCAGCCTAGGCTGAGGTGGATAAGCACCTCATCTTCCGCTTTTTCGGGTCGACTCGATCGCTGCGGAATTATTTGATAAGCAATAACAGACAGCAATACGGCTGTCTGTTTTTTGTATGCGGTGTTTTGCGTTCTTTTATGATGATTTTGTCGGGGAGATATTGTGCAGATATGCGGGGATAATGTATAATAACGATATATTTATACATTTATATGTAAAATGAGCAAGGAATGCTCGGGAGGATGTATTGCTGATCGATCGGGATGAACGGAACGGACGGTGCGAACGCGCGAAGGTAGGCTGCGTTCTGTTGGCATCGGGATTTTCAACGCGGTTTAATTCCAATAAACTGCTGGCGGATTTCCGCGGGAAGCCGCTCATTTCGCATACGATGGCGGCGCTCAGGGATGCTGCGGTCGCGGATGTCTGCGTCGTAACGCGCTATCCTGAGGTGCAGCAGCTCGCGGCGGAATTTTCTTTCCGCAGTATTTTGCATGACGAGCCCGTCCTCAGCGATACCATACGTCTCGGGATCGGCAGCTTTGATGAAGATCTGAGCGGATATATGCTGTGTGTAGCGGATCAGCCGCTGCTCACCGCGGAAACGCTGCGCATCCTGCAGGAGAGCTTTGCGCAGGATCCCTCGCGTATCATTCGCCCGAAGTGTGCAGAT
>JAZRGP010000349.1:0-1520 GCA_045644225.1 Christensenellaceae bacterium
CATTTTTGAAACCTATAGATATACATAGGCAATCTTATTATACTTTAGTACAGCCGTTTCGTCAAATAAAAGCTTCCGCTGCGAACTTTTGTTGACATACCTTCCCTCAAGGGATAAAATTATGATAATGGGTTTTTAGGCGAATTTGCCGTACCCAACGTATGAAATGTGAATTGGAATATATTAAGGAGATTCAAATGAAGAAAATACCTGAACTTTTCGGCAGCCTTGTTTTTAACGACGAAGTTATGAAGCAGCGCCTGCCGCAAAACATTTATAAATCTCTTCATAAAACCATCGAGGACGGACGTGACCTCGATACCACCGTTGCGGAAGCCGTTGCCAATGCCATGAAGGAATGGGCGATCGAAAAAGGCGCAACGCATTATACACACTGGTTCCAGCCGATGACAGGCGTTACTGCCGAAAAGCACGACAGCTTCATCACACCCAAGGGCATCGACGGTGTCATCATGGAATTCTCGGGCAAGGAGCTCATCAAGGGCGAGCCCGATGCATCCAGCTTCCCTTCCGGCGGTCTGCGCGCAACGTTCGAAGCACGCGGCTATACCGCATGGGACCCGACTTCCTATGCCTTCATCAAGGACAACTCCCTCTGCATCCCGACGATCTTCTGCTCCTACAGCGGCGAAGCCCTCGATAAAAAGACTCCTCTTCTGAAGTCCATCGAGCTCATCGGCAAGCAGGCTCTGCGCATCGTCCACCTCTTCGGTCATACAGACGTTACCCGCGTTACAGCCTCCGTCGGTCCCGAGCAGGAGTATTTCCTCATCGACAAAAAGGACTTCTCCGCAAGAAAGGACCTTCGCTTTACGGGCAGAACGCTCTTCGGCGCAAAGCCTCCCAAGGGTCAGGAACTCGATGACCATTACTTCGGTGCGATCCGTCCGCGTGTAAAGGCATATATGCAGGAGCTCGACGACGAACTCTGGAAGCTCGGCATCTTCGCTAAGACAGAGCATAACGAAGGCGCACCTGCTCAGCACGAGCTTGCTCCCATCTTTACGAACACCAACACCGCGACCGACCATAACCAGCTCACCATGGAGACCATGAAGAAGGTCGCACATAAGCATGGTTTCGTCTGCCTGCTGCATGAAAAGCCCTTCGAAGGCATCAATGGCAGCGGTAAGCACAACAACTGGTCGCTCAATACAAACACAGGCATCAATGTCTTCAAGCCCGGCAAAAACCCCGCTGAAAACAAGATGTTGCTGCTGTTCCTCTGGGCAGTGATCAAGGCAGTCGATCTGCATCAGGACCTCCTGCGCATCTCCGTAACCTCCGCAGGCAATGACCACCGTCTCGGTGCTCACGAAGCTCCTCCCGCGATCGTCTCCATCTTCCTCGGCGACGAACTTACGGATATCCTCGAATCCATCAAAAACGGCAGCGAATACCGCTCTCATACCGCAGAGATGATGGCGACGGGCGTTCATGTCCACCCCGACTTCATGAAGGATACGACCGACCGCAACCGTACCTCTCCTCTCGCATTC
>JAZRGP010000350.1:0-1949 GCA_045644225.1 Christensenellaceae bacterium
GAGATGCCTTCTCTGCCGTCATAAACGATATCGGAATATGCATTGTCGTGGAGAATGATGATATTATACTTCTTCGCAAACTCGATGAGTTCTTCATAGAAGCTTCTCGGCGCGGTAACGCAGAGCGGGTTCATGGGGTAAGATACCACCATCATCTTTGCGGCATAGGCAACGTCCTCGGGGATCGCAGAGAGGTCGGGCAGGTAATGATTCTCGGGCAGGAGGTCGTAATGCACGATCTTTGCACCGCAGAGTGCGGGACCGATCTCAAAAATGGGATAACCGGGGTTGGGAACGAGCACGATCTCGCCGGGATCGCAGATGGACAGCGCGACATGCGCAAGACCTTCCTGAGAACCGTATACGGACATCATCTCGTCCGCCGCAAGCGTTACGCCGTAACGGCGCTGATACCAATTGATAACCGCTTCAACAAGAGCGGGAGTTTCCGTAAGAGAATATTTATAGTTATCGGGATCCTTGGCAGCCTCGACGAGTGCGTCGATAACATGCTGACCCGGTTTGAAGTCAGGTGTGCCGATGGAGAAGTTATAGACCGTTCTCCCTGCTGCTTCCACTTCTTTTTTCTTGTCGTCAAGCACATTGAAGATACCTCTGCCGAACTGCTCCATGCGCTTTGCAAATGTGAATGTCATTGTTTTTCCTCTTTGATTATCTTGAAAGGGCGCAGTTCCGCAAAAGCGGAGCTGCGCCGTTAAAGTCCGTATAACGGAGAATTTCTTAAAGCTTTTCTACGCCGATCGCAGCCTTTTCACCGTTGATATCCCATTCCTTGACGAAACCAGCGGGTTCAGCAACTGCAAATTCGTCAGCGAGAACGTCTGCAGCGAAGTCCTTGCCGTACTTTTCAGCGAGAGCAACGATAACGTCGGAGCCTGTGATCGTGAGGCGGATATGGTCAGTAACTTCGAAGCCTGCTTCCTTACGCATCGTCTGAACCTTGCTGACGATCTCACGGATACGGCCTTCTTCGATGAGCTCGGGTGTGAGCGCTGTATCGATGATAACTGCGAAGCCGCCGCCTGTTTCAACAGCGTAGCCTTCCTTCTGAACGGGTTCGATGAGCATATCTTCTTCTGTAAGCTCAACGTTCGTGCCGTTTACGTCGAAGCTGTATACGCCGTTTGTGCGGACTGCGTTAACGATCTCTGTGCCGTTTGCGGAGCCGAGGTGCGCACGGATGCCGCCGAGCTGCTTGCCGTACTTCGGTCCGAGCGTTCTGAGCTGCGGCTTAACGAGATATGTGATGTATTCTTCAGCAGCTGCGCCGAGGTCAACTTCCTTGACATTCAGTTCACCGCAGACAACTTCAGCGAATGTTTCGGGGAGTTCGTCAACGCCGCTTACGAAGAGCTTGCCGAGAGGCTGACGGTTCTTGATGTTAGCTGCGCTTCTGCATGCTCTGCCGAGAACGACGATGTTGAGAACAGCGTCCATGTTCTTTTCGAGTTCTGCATCGATGCGTGCTTCATCGACCTGCGGATAATCTGTGAGATGTACGCTCAGCGGAGCATTTTCGTCTACGGAGCGAACGATGTTCTGATAGATCATCTCGGACATGAAGGGCGTGAAGGGAGCCGCAACGCGGATGAATGTTTCGAGAACAGTATAGAGCGTCATGTAAGCATCGATCTTGTCCTGAGTCATTTCGGAACCCCAGAATCTGTCACGGCAGCGACGGACATACCAGTTGGAGAGTTCGTCTACGAACTTTGTGAGTTCGCGTGTAGCTTCCGTGATGAGGTAGTTATCGAGGAAGTTTGTAACGGACTTGATCGTTGTGTTGAGTCTGGAGAGGATCCACTGGTCCATAACGGGGAGGTCTTTTCTCAGCTCATACTTTGTGGGATCGAACTTGTCGATATCAGCATAGAGCACGTAGAATGCATACGTGTTCCAGAGTGTACCCATGAACTTTCTCTGGCTTT
>JAZRGP010000351.1:0-7501 GCA_045644225.1 Christensenellaceae bacterium
GAGCGCGGTCATAGAGAACGCTGGAGGGACGCATTGCTGCGCCGCTTTCGTAGAAGTTAAGACCGAGTCTTTCACCGCCGCGTGCGATGAACTTTGTATCAACGTTCTGCGCACGGAGCTTCTGCAGAGCGATCTCGCCAAGCGGATTCAGCGGCAGCTTGGTCACGTATCTTGCATCCATGCCAAAACGTGCAAGGGATACTGCAACGATGGATTCATCGCCGCCGTAATGTGCTTCAAATTCGTTAGCCTGTTCCAGACGCAGATTTCCCTTCGGCATGAAGCGGATCATCATTTCGCCCATTGTTACTACTCTCATGGTTATATCCTCCAAAGATATTTTAATCTGTTTTGTACTCGCAAATGCTGCGCATTTACTTTGGTTTTGTTGTTGACCGCGGGCGAACACAGTTCGCACCTACAGGTCTGTTTATATCTGTTCTGATCAGCAGAAGTGCCGATTTCCGAAAAATTCGAAGGACGGTACTTATGCCTACCTATTCTATCTAATTGACAAGAAGTGCCGGTTTTTGGGTTTTCTCGGGAGCAAAGCGCGGAGGCGTACACCACGTACGCCGCACAAGCTTTGTCGATCCGAAAAACCCGAAGGACGGTACTTATCGTCAATTAGGTCTTGCCGTATGCGTCGGTGAAATAAATACGTCCAGCCTTTACCCAGCGGTCTTCGATGACCTGCTCGCCGCCGCCTTCGCGGATCGCAAGATACATCTGTGCGGACTTTTCGACGACCTGTGCGCAAACCATAGCTTCTTCGAGAGATCTGCCGCAGCAGACGGGACCATGGTTGCGGATGAGGACTGCGTTTGCATCGCCGAGGGAATCCACGATCACTTCGCCAAGCTCAACGTGACGTTCGGAGGGAACGAAGCGCTTGGAGAGCGGGATGCCGCCGCCGAGCAGCTGAGCCATTTCTTCTGTGAGCGGAGGAATGCCGCCTTCGATCGCGCAGCATGCCATTGCATATGCAGAGTGCGTATGGATGACCGCATTGACATCGGGGCGCTTGTTGAGTACACCGCGATGGATCTCTCTTTCACTTGTGGACATACGGAAGCCGTTTACGACAGTTCCGTCGGGAGCGAGAACAACGAGGTCCTCAGGCTTCATCGTGTCGTATGCAACCTTGGAAGGTGTGATGAGGATGTTGCCGTCAGCAAGACGTACGCTGACGTTGCCCCATGTACCGATAACAAGACCCTTCTCCTGCAGCCAGAGGCAGCAGTCGATGACCTTCTGGCGGATCTCGACGCAGTCATACATCAGTCCGTTATCGGGCTGCTTTTTGTATTCAACGTTGATCTTGTGGTCTCTTACCCAATCCTGCGCATTGGGCGTAAGCTTTGCTTCTTCGGGCAGTGTCAGCGTATTGCCCGTAAGATACTGTTTCAGTTCGTCTGCGCTCAAAAAAAGACGTTTCATGGTATATTTCATCTCTCCTAAAATAATTTGGGATTAAACATTTTCACTCTGTTGCGCAACTTGCGTAACCGATTACGCATATTATATCAAAAATACGCCTTTCTGTCAATGATGATTCCCTTCTCCGTCTCGAAATTCCTCTTAGGCATGGGGTTTTCTTGACGATAATCCCCCAAATGGTGTATAATTTATCTTACGATCATTATAGGAAAAGTTTATGACAAATCAAAAGAAAATCACGATCTACGACATCGCAGAACATTTGAATATTTCCACGGGTACCGTATGCCGTGCGCTCAATAACACTGGCCGCGTCAGCGAGCAGACCCGTCAGCGCGTTCTCGAGACCGCAGAGGCACTCGGCTACAAGGCAAACCATGCTGCACAGTCCCTCCGCAGAAACCCCATCTACATCGGCGGGATCCTCTGCTGCAATATGCCGCAGTACCTCGGCGAGATCAAAAAGGGCATGGAGCAGGCATTCGATGAACTCAGCGAATACAACGTCTTCCCCGATATCCGCGTGATCACCGATAAAAATGCCGAGGACTGCCCCGATGACATCCTTGCCATCCTCGCAGAATTCGAAGCAAAGAAATACAACGGCGCAGTACTCTTCCTCTCGGGCAGCAACAGCTTTGCCCGCGGGACCGTCCGCAGGCTCTGCGAAAACGGCATGAGTATCGCGACCGTCGCAAACGATATCTCCAACAGCGGACGCACCATGCACATCTCCGCAGACGGTCATGCCGCAGGTATGCTTGCTTCGGAGATCCTCTCCCTCTGCTGCGCAGGTCAGCCCGTCGCGATCCTCACGGGCAGCCTCTCCACCGCGATCCACAAGAGCAAGGTCGACGGCTTCCAGAGTTTCCCCGGGGCATTCTCCGAGATCCGCATTTATGAGCATGGCGACTCGGAATCCCTCGCCAAAAAGCAGATCCACAATATCCTCTCGGATCCGTCCCGTCCGCAGGGCGTATATATCACCTCCGCGATCGTCGACAGGATCTGCCGCGATATCCTCTCCCATGACTGGCATCCGAAGATCGTCGCGACCGACCTCTTCGAGGATACTCAGCAGCTCATGCAGAGCGGTGAGATCAGCGCAACGATCTATCAGAATCCGCTGCAGCAGGGATACCTCTCCGTCATGCATCTCTACGAATACATCAGTGGCAGAGCGGATCACGACGACGTCCTGCTCGTCCCGCAGGCGGTATTCCGCTCCAACATGCAGAGCATTCTTTAAAAAAGCAAAAGACACCGATTTCTTTGGTCGGTGTCTTTTTTCTTATCTCAGGAACAGTTCCAGCTTGCGCTGTGCCATTTCCTCGGTACGTTCCGTATAGTGCTTGATATCCTTGACGTTGGGTGCGCGCTCGATGCGGTCTTCTTCGCCGAAGAGACGTTTGGAGATGCCGCCTGCGCCGAGCGCAACGATGCTCATCGTCTCCTCCATGATGTCGATATTGTAGATGCATGCCTTTCCGGGCAGCGCATAGCCGACGTTCTCGAGGTTGCCTGCCATGTACTTCTGTCGGTACATATAATACGGCAGATATCCGCCCTCTGCGACCATCTGCCGCGGAACGCGGATCATCTCCTCCACTTCCTCAGCTCCCGCGAATGCATGCGCATTGTCCGCAGCGAATTTGGATGCTCTCTTGATCGCAAGTGTGTGGATGGTGATGTTCTCAGGGCGCATGTCGATCATGTCCTGCACGGTCTTCTGCACGATGCCGAGGTCCTCACCGGGAAGTCCGATGATCATATCCATATTGATCGCATCGAATCCTACTTCGCGTGCAAGGCGGTATGCTGCGGCAAATTCCTCCGCGGTATGCTGTCTGCCGATGCGTACGAGCGTATCATTGTGCGTCGTCTGCGCGTTTACGCTGATGCGGTCCGCGCCTGCGGCTTTGATCAGCTCCAGTTTCTCCTGCGTGATGGTATCGGGTCTGCCTGCCTCTACGGTGAATTCCAGCGCACCTTTCGCAAGCATTCCTGCTGCATCCAGCACGCGCTTAAACTGATCGGGTCTCAGCGAGCTCGGCGTTCCTCCGCCGATATACACACTGCGCACGGGATATTTTTCAAAGATCTCCTTGGAGCAGTCGATCTCTTTTAAAAGCGCATCGACATATGCCTGCTCTGCAAGACCGTTCTTTGTCGTCAGCCCCGATGCAAAGGAACAATATGCACATCTTGTCGTGCAGAACGGGATACCGATATAGATATCCACCATTTTGTCGTTTGCGGATTCGATAAACGGCTGCTGTTCACGGCAGATCTGCTGTGCGAGTGTGCGTTTTTCCTCGCAGACGAAGTATTCCTCGCCGAGGATACGCAGCGCCTCTGCCTCTCCGTTCTCCTGGATGAGCTTGCGGAGCAGCTTCGTCGGACGGATACCCGTCAGCGAACCCCAGGGCATCTCGCGCTTGAAATAGTCCTTCAGACAGTTATATACACTCTGCTTTGCAGCACGTTTTTTATATTTCTTGAATTCAAGTTCCGTTTCCGCGGAAAGCGCCAGCGCACATTCCCCGCTCGAAACTTCTTTTCCGTCAACAAAAAGAACCGCCTTTGAATAAAAGCCGTTCTTTTCACAAGATTCCTGCAGAAGATGATATCCTTCTCCTGCGGTCTCGGATTCTTCGATCCTGCGCTCGTCGATAAAAAGTCTGATCTCATCAGCGATCTCTCCCGCGAGCTCGGGAGCATTCGTTCTGATCGTTACCATGTCATCAGGAAGGGATTGTTATCCTTCTCAAATGCGAGAGAAGAGGACTGTCCGTGACCGGGATGCACGATCAGATCTTCGGGGATCTTTCGGAGGATCTCGAGGGATTCCTGCATCTTTCTCGGGTCGCTTCCGCCGAGGTCCGTTCTGCCGATGCTCATGTAGAAGAGCGTATCGCCCGCAAACATCATGTCATCCATCAGGAAGCATACGCTGCCCATCGTATGACCGGGTGTGCCGAGAACGCCAAACTTCATGCCTGCAAATTCCAGCATATCGCCGCTCTTGAAGGTATGTTCAGCGGGATCTGTCTCGATTTTCGCGCCTGCCATGGAGCTGTGGTTCTTCTCTGCGGAGAAGAGCATATCCGCATCGTCCGCATGGATATATACGGGAATGCCGAACTGCTTGCGCACTGCGTCAACACCTGCGATGTGGTCGAAGTGACCGTGTGTCAGCAGGATCGCCTCGATCTCGAGGTCTTCTTCGTGGATGCAGTCGATAATGACCTGCGGATTGAAGGACGGGTCGATCACGATACCCTTTTTGGTTTCTTCGTTATATACAACATATGTATTTACCGCCATTACGTTGCGGTTCAGTTTAATGACTTCTGCCATGTGCTTCTCCTTATCAGAATGTCTTTTTGCTGTCGAGCAGAATGGTCACGGGACCGTCGTTCACGAGCGATACCTGCATCTCTGCCTGATATTCTCCCGTTGCGATGGGGATGCCCGATGCGCGGAACTTCTCGACTGCCTTATCGTAGAGCGCCTTCGCATCTGCGGGGCTTCCCGCTTTTGCAAAGCTCGGTCTGCGGCCTTTTCTTGCGTCGCCCATCAGCGTGAACTGCGATACGACGAGTATGCTTCCGCCGACTTCCTCGACCGAAAGGTTCATCTTCCCTTCGCCATCCTCAAAGATGCGCATTCCGCATACCTTGCTGACGATATATTCAAGGTCGCTCTCCGCGTCTCCCTGCTCCACGCCGAGGAACACGAGCAGACCCTGTTCAATTTTTCCGATACACGCGCCTTCGACGGTCACATCCGCCTTGCGCACGCGCTGCAATACTGCTCTCATGCGTTGTTGATCCTAAATACATTCAGAATGGACGGCAGCTGCATCAGCTTGTCCACGAGCGTTTTGATATCCTTTGCGGAGCTGATCTCCACGCCGAGGTCGATGACGCTGGAATATCCCTTCTCCAGCGCACGGGCATTCATGGATACGATCGCAAAGCCGAGGTTATAGACGACCTGCGATACTTCCACGATGTTGCCGACCTTGTCCTTGCACTCGATGTGCAGTTCTGCAAAGAACGTGGATTCCGAATTTTCCGTGCCCGACCAGTCGACTTCGATCTGGCGGGATACGTCGAAGGAATTGTTGACGACGTTCGTGCAGTCCTTGCGGTGTACGGTAACGCCGCGTCCGCGTGTGATATATCCGATGATATCGTCCCCGGGGATGGGGTTGCAGCAATGACCGAATCGGATCGCCATATCTGCTTCTCCGCGTACGGTAACGCTGCTCTTGGTGTTCTTGAGTTTGCTGCGCTGGACCTTCTCCTGCTCCTTGATCTCGATCTTATGGGCATTCTTATGCTCAACGATCAGTCTGGAGAGGATCTGCGTGGTATTCAGCCCGCCGTAACCCACCGCCGCAAACATATCGTCGTTGGAGTTCAGCGTATAGCGCTTGAAAATGGGCTTCAGCCATTCGGGCTTTGTCAGCTCATAGAGGTCATAACCCTGCCGCTTTGCTTCCTTTTCCAGCATATCTCTGCCGCGGCGGATGTTATCTTCCTTCAGCTCCTTGCGGAACCATGCACGGATCTTCGCACGAGCCTGAGCTGTCTTGACCATGTTGAGCCAGTCGCGGCTGGGACCCTTGTTTGCAGAGCTTGTGATGATCTCAACGACGTCGCCCGTCTTCATCTGATAGTTCAGCGGAACGATCCTGCCGTTGATCTTCGCGCCGATGCACTTGTGACCGATCGCGGAGTGGATGCTGTATGCAAAGTCGAGCGGTGTGGAACCCTTGACGAAGTCCTTGACGTCGCCTTTGGGAGTATATACGAAAACATTGTCCGAGAAGAAGTTGAATTTGACGGTCTCCATAAACTCTCTAGAGTCCTTCATCTCCTTCTGCCATTCCATGAATTCCTTCAGCCACGCAAGCTTCTGACCCATGTCCTGTGCGTTTCCGCCTTCTTTATACATCCAGTGTGCCGCAATACCGTATTCCGCTACGCGGTGCATCTCATGCGTACGGATCTGCACTTCAAAAGGTACACCCATCTTGGAAAGCAGCGTGGTATGCAGCGACTGATACATGTTTTCTTTGGGGACTGCGATATAGTCCTTGAAGCGCATGGGCAGCGGAGTCCATTCCGCATGGAGCGTACCCAGTACGCCGTAGCAATCCTTGACGCTGTCCACGATCACGCGGACTGCGATCAGGTCATAGAGCTCATCAAAGTCGACATTCTTGGTGAGCATCTTTTTATAGATACTGTAGATGGTCTTGAGACGGCCGTAGACTTCTGCCTTGACGCCCATCTCCGCAACTTTGTCGCGAACCATGGTAATGATCTTATCGATATCCGCCCCGCGCTGATTTGCAAAGGCGTGTCTCTTTTCCGTGATCTCTTCGTATTCATCGCCATGCAGAACACGCAGAGAAATATCCTCGAACTCATGTTCAAAGACATACATACCGAGACGGTGCGCCAGCGGTGCATAGATCTCGATGGTCTCCTGCGCCTTTTCAACCTGCTTATGCGGCGACTGGAATTCGATCGTACGCATGTTATGCAGGCGGTCTGCGAGTTTAACGATGATAACGCGGATATCCGAAGCCATCGCGAGGAACATCTTGCGGAAATTCTCTGCCTGTGCTTCTTCCTTGGATTTAAAATTCAACTTGGAGAGCTTGGTAACGCCATCAACAATATTCGCGACTTCATCGCCGAACATCTCACGAACCTCTCCGAGCGTGATCTCGGTGTCTTCGGGAACGTCATGAAGCATGCCCGAGCAGATCGTCACGGTATCAAACTGCATCTCTGCAAGGATACGTACAACACTGTGCGGGTGAATGATATAAGGCTCTCCCGATTTGCGCAGCTGTCCCTCGTGTGCCGCAATGGCAACATCAAAAGCCTTTTTGATCAGCTCCTGATCAGCATATATCGGATAATCCTTTATAAACTGTTGATACATTTCAGACATACTGCTCTCCGTTTACAAATCTTTCAAAAAGATCGTACAGTGTACTTTCCGCGGCTGCCTGCTCGCGGAATATTACGCTTATTCT
>JAZRGP010000352.1:0-2279 GCA_045644225.1 Christensenellaceae bacterium
ATCTACGAGGGCGAGATCCCCGTATTCTGGCCCTGCGGAGTTACTCCTCAGGCTGCCGTCGAGAATGCGAAGCCCCCGATCGTCATCACGCACTCCCCCGGTCATATGTTCATCACGGATATCCTCAATGCCGAGCTGAACGATTACCTTGAAGCACAGAAAAACAAATGATCAAAGCAATCTTTTTTGACATCGACGGAACGCTCATGGACTTCAAAGCCGCGGAGCGTTCCGCTTTTTGCAGAGCTATGAAGATGCGCGGCATCGACCGCCCCGAGGAGCGCTATCCCCGTTATACCGCCTTTAACAAAAGCCTCTGGGAGAGCATGGAGCGCGGCGAGATCACCCGCGATGAACTGCTCGGTATGCGATACACCCGCTTCTTTGAGATGGAGGGTCTCGAGGCTTCTGCCGAAGGTCTCGAGGATATCTACCGCGCAAACCTTGCCGATGAGCATCAGCTGATGGATGGCGCGATCGACATTCTGGAATACTGCTCCGCAAGATACCCGCTCTATATCGTCACGAACGGCATCGCGGATACCCAGCACAAGCGCATCGATGACGCAGGGATCCGAAAATATTTCAAAAAGATCTATATCTCCGAGGAGATCGGCTATTCCAAGCCCGATAAGGGATATTTTGATTACTGCATGAACGATGCAGGGCTGACCGACCCCGCGGAGATCCTCATCATCGGCGATTCCGTCAGCTCCGATATGCTCGGCGGGCTGAACGCAGGGCTGAAAACCTGCTGGATGAACCCCGAGGGCAATACACCTAAGCTGAAGATCGATCATGAGATCCGACACTTATCCGAACTGAAGGAGATATTATGACACAGATCCGTCTCGCAGAAATAACCGACCTGCCCACCGTCGCACGCATCATGCTGGATGGCTGGAGAGCGACCTATGCAGGGATCTTCCCCGATGATTACCTCGCTTCGCTGACCTACGAAGGCGTTAAGCAGAAGTGGGAAAACTTCCTCTCCGATCCCGATCATTTCATCTACGTCGCAGATGACGACGGCAAGGTGATCGCATTTATCGCAGGGAACTGCCGCCACAAATACGACGACTGCGGCTTTATCGAATCCTTCCACTCCTTCCCCGAAGCCCGCGGTAAGGGTCTCGGCAGAAAGCTCGTTGAGGCAGCTCACGATCACTTCCGCCGCGCAGGAAAACAGCGCGGAATGGTCTATGCCATTGCAGAGAACTCCCGCGCAAGGGCGATCTACACCCACCTCGGCGCAGAGGTCGGCGAATTTTTCACCGATCATTTCGACGGCATCTCCACAAACTCCGTCTCACTCATCTGGAAATTCTGAATCTTTTGTTTTTTATCAGGCACTGTTTTTTCAGCGGTGCCTTTTTTTGTGCGCCCGCGCGCTGCCTGCGGCAGCGCCGCCCCCCTGCAAGGCGGGGGCCTGCACAAATGTGCAGGGCGGGCGCACGCGCCACGCACACATTCTCCCGCTCCATCATATGCTATAGCGAAAGGGTGGCGGAAAATATGATAACGACCTTACAGCAGCTCCGCATCGGAGACTCTGCCTATATCAGGGCGCTCGTGACCTCGGGTGAAATGCGCAGGCGTCTGCTCGACATCGGCTTTGTTCCCGATGCCGAAGTCACCTGCCTGTTTTCGGGCTTTTCGGGAGACCCTCGTGCATATCTTATTAAAAATACCGTGATCGCACTGCGCTCGGAGGATGCAGATACCATCATCGTTTATAAAGGAGAATGATCCATGCAGCAAAGCTATCGAATCGCACTGGCAGGCAACCCCAACGTCGGCAAAAGCACTGTCTTCAATGCCCTCACAGGGCTTCATCAGCACACGGGCAACTGGCCCGGCAAGACGGTCTCCTGCGCCGAGGGCTGCTATACCTATCGCGATGCCGAATATCGCCTTATCGATATCCCGGGGGCATATTCCCTCTCCGCACATTCCGCAGAGGAGGGATCTGCCCGCGATCTGCTGATGTTCTCCGATCCCGATGTCATTGTTGTCGTCTGCGATGCGACCGCCGTGGAGCGCGGCATGAACCTTCTCCTGCAGATCACTGAGCTTTCTCCCCGCGTGATCCTTTGCCTCAACCTCATGGACGAAGCGAAGAAAAAGCATATCACTATCTACCGCGACCTGCTGGAGGACCGCCTCGGCATTCCCGTAGTCTGTACGAGTGCTCGCTCAGGCAAAGGTCTCGATCTGCTGCGAAAGACCGTCGGAGCCGTCTGTTCGGGCGCCTGCATCCCTCAGCCGCGGCGCATCCT
>JAZRGP010000353.1:0-3446 GCA_045644225.1 Christensenellaceae bacterium
TTCCGCTGGGAGACGAACGCGGAATGCACATCATGCGTGCGGAAGTCCCCGGACCGACTGTCGGTAAGCTCGTTCCCAAGCTCAAGACGACATCGCGTATTCTTTACGGCATCTACTTCGGCCTGACAGTTCTTGTAACGATACTGCTCGTCTGCGGCGGAATGCCGCTGTTTGACAGCCTGATCCATGCGTTCGGCGCGGCAGGTACGGGCGGCTTCTCGAACATGAACGCGAGCGTAGGTGCATACAACAGTACTTACATCAACTATGTTCTGTCGATCGGTCTGATCCTTTTCGGCATCAACTTCAACCTGTATTATCTGCTGCTCCTGGGAAATGTTCGCGAAGTATTCAAGGACGAAGAACTCCGCACATATCTCGGCATCATCATCGCTGCTGTAGCGGTGATCGCGCTCAATACATTGTCTATCTTCGGGAATATCGCGGAGAGCATAGAGCATTCGCTCTTCCAGGTCGCGAGCATTATCACGACGGCAGGTTTTGCTACGGTGAATTATGACACATGGCCGCAGCTTTCGCGGACGATCATCATACTCATCTCGTTCATCGGTGCATCTGCAGGTTCGACGGGCGGCGGTCTGAAGGTCGGCAGAGTGATCATCCTCGTGAAGTCGATGTTTGCGGAAGTACGCAGAATGATCCATCCGAGGTCCGTCAGAGCGCTGAAGCTGAACGGAAAGAATCTCGACGATTCCGTCGTACAGGGCATTACGTCCTATTTCGGCATCTTCATGATCCTGTTCTTCGGGGCATTTCTGCTGATCTCTGTGGACGGATTCACTGTGGAGGAAAACTTCACGGCGGTCGTTGCAACGATCAACAACATCGGTCCCGGTCTCGGGATGGTAGGCCCTGCGGGGAACTTCTCGCAGTATTCTTACTTCTCGAAGATCATTCTCACGATGTGCATGCTCTTCGGCAGACTGGAGATCTTCCCCATGCTGCTGCTGTTCTCACCGACTGCTTGGAGATCAAGAAGAGGAACCAAAGTCAAAGCATAAATAAAAGGCGTATCGGAATATCCGGTACGCCTTTTTTATATTTTAGAGATTGGGGACGGTCGTGCAGATTGCCGCTGTGATGAGGGCGATCAGCAGAACCAAGCATATTATACAAACGATTTTTGTTCTTTTGGGCATATTTTTCATAAGAAACCTCCGTTCAGCAATATGATATCACAGGAAGAACGGAGTGTCAAAGTGAAAGACGCTGCGTATTATGGGATAAGAGGAGTGGAAGAATATGATCCATCGCGGCGGTAAAAAAGGAATATTGAGCGGTATCCTGCTGATACTGGGGGTGACGGCGATCCTGTCGCTGCTGCCGAGCTGGATATGGCTGGTAATGATCGGAACAGCGCTGATCGTCCTTGCCGTGATGATATTCCGAAGCTGCTGAAAAAAACAGGGGAGGTCGGCATGTATGAGGATCTATTGCATCAGACCGCCGCGGATCATCCGCGGGATCATCAGGATGTTCGTGAAGAGATGAAACACAAAAAGACCGGCTATTCGACCGGTCTTTTGCTAAAACATTAATGTTCTGCGATTATCTGAATTATACGAAGCGTTCAACTTTACCGGAACGCAGGCAACGTGTGCATACGTACTTTCTGACAGGCGCACCGTTTTCAACGACTCTTACTCTCTGGACATTGGGAGCCCATTTTCTTTTGGAAATTCTATGAGAATGGGAGACGTTGTTGCCGCTAACAACACCTTTACCGCATACTTCACAATACTTTGCCATCGCTAACACCTCCTCGGTATTCTTTACTCGAACAGAAATTATTCTATCACCTTTGTAAGCTGATTGCAAGCATAATTTTATCGATTTACACGGAAAATTTTAAAAAATTTATTATTTTTTCCAATGAAGGTATAAGAAATTGTAAAATCAACGTATTTTGCTTGCAATATGCGTGAAAATCGCTATAATATAATCAAAGCACTATGCTTATTAATCAGAAATGATCAATGGAAGGAGATCAACCATGAGTGCTGTTTTGCATAACAATGCAGGTGATATAATTTATTCCGATGATTTCATTGCTTCGATCGCTGGCTTTGCTGCGACGGAATGCTATGGTGTTGTCGGCATGACCGCAAAGAAGGTCTGGGACAGCGTAGCTGATATTCTCGGTAAGGAAAATGTCAAGAAAGGCGTTAAGGTCTCTACAGATCAGTCCAATGCCGTTAAGATCGAGCTCTATATCGTTGTTGAATTCGGCACATCTATTGCGGCTCTGGGCAACAGCATCATTCAGACGGTTCGCTATAATGTTGAAAAGATGACAGGTCTGACTGTCAAGGATATCAACGTCGTTGTCAGCGGCATCCGTGTGTGATCGCGCCTGCTAAGGAGTAAGTTTTCTAAGGAGGGTCAATTACTTTGGCTGTATTTAAGATAGATGCACAGTTGTTCAAAGATATGGTTATTACCGCTGCGAACAACCTCGAGCATAATAAACAATTACTGAATGATCTGAATGTATTTCCCGTTCCGGACGGTGACACAGGCACGAACATGTGCATGACGGTCGTTTCCGCAGCTCGTCAGGTAAATGCCTGCACATCCGGCTGCGTCGGCGCTGTAATGCACGAGCTTTCCGGCGGTGCGCTCAAGGGCGCTCGCGGCAACTCCGGCGTTATCCTTTCTCAGCTGTTCCGCGGCTTTGCTCAGAGTGCGGACAAGACAAAGGATGTCCTGGATGCGGCTGACTTTGCAAAGGCGATCAGAATGGGTGTTGACGCTGCGTATAAGGCAGTTATGAAGCCCAAGGAAGGCACGATCCTTACCGTTGCGAAGGCAATGGCGGAAAAGGCTGAAGAACTGGTCAGCAAGAATGCAAACATCTTTACACTGCTTGACGGTGTGATCGAAGCGGCTGACGACATGCTGAAAAAGACGCCCGAGATGCTTCCTGTACTCAAGGAAGCAGGCGTTGTTGACGCAGGCGGCGCAGGTCTTCTTGCGATCTACAAGGGCTTTAAGATGGCACTTGACGGCGAAGAGATCACACAGGATCTCGATCTCTCCGTTCCCGAAGAGGAAAAGAGACTCGCAGCAAGCTCCATGGACAATATCAGCACAGCTGACATCGAATTCGGTTACTGCACAGAGTTCTTCATCATGAAGGATGAGCATGATATTTCTCAGGAAGCAGTCGACAGACTGAGAGATAAGCTCCTCGGCATCGGCGACAGCCTTGTTGTCGTAGGCACAGAAGAGCTTGTAAAAGTTCATGTACATACAAACGTTCCCGGCAGAGCACTGCAGTATGCACTGCGCCTCGGTCAGCTCTCCAAGATCAAGATCGAGAACATGCGCGAACAGCATACAGCTCTCATGGCAGAAGCTCCTGCGCCTGCTCCCAAGAAGGAAATGAAGGAATTCGCAATGGTAGCGGTCGCTGCAGGCGAAGG
>JAZRGP010000354.1:0-5466 GCA_045644225.1 Christensenellaceae bacterium
CGATAATTTCTGTACCTACTGCATCGTGCCGTATGTCCGCGGCAGAGAACGCAGCAGAACGCCCGAAAATATCCTTTCCGAGATCAAGGAACTGAGAGCGCAGGGCTATAAGGAAGTCATGCTGCTGGGTCAGAACGTCAATTCCTACGGCAAGGGTCTTGATTGCGATTTCCCGACGCTTCTCAAGCGTGTCGCTGAGGAAACAGGAATGGATCGCATCCGCTTCATGACGTCGCACCCCAAGGATATCTCCGATGAGCTGATCAAGGTCATGAAGGAACACGATAACATCTGCAAGAGCCTGCACCTGCCCATGCAGTCGGGCAGCACGGAGATCCTCCGCAGAATGAACCGCCGCTATACCCGCGAACGCTATCTGGAGATCATCCGCAAGGTTCGCGAGGAGATCCCAGGCATCTTCCTCTCTACGGACGTCATCGTCGGCTTCCCCGGTGAAACGGATGAGGATTACCGCGAGACACTCTCCATCATGCGCGAGGTGCGTTTTGATGCGGCATATACATTCGTCTATTCTCCCAGAAAGGGTACTGCTGCCGCGGGTTATCCCGATCAGATCTCCAGAGAGGTCAAGCAGCAGCGCATCATGGAGCTCGTTGCACTGCAGGGCGATATCACATATGAGAGCAACCTCGCATACGTCGGCAGGGAAGAGACCGTTCTCGTCGAGGGCATGAGCCGCCGCGACGAAAAGGAATACTGCGGACGCACGGATTCGGGCAAAATGGTAAACTTCATTGCGGAGCATGCTGAAGCAGGTGATTTTGTGAAAGTAAAGATCACCAATGCGAAAAAAACCACGCTCTTCGGGAGCATTACAGAATAATAAAATTACAGAAAAGATCAGGAGTGAAACCGCTTACAAATTTCGTTGACACGCATGAGAACCGTGTGTTAATGTTAAAGTACAGGAGCGGAAAAACTTATGGAAAAGACAAAAGCTACGATTTATGACGTTGCGCGCAGACTGGGCGTTTCCACGACGACGGTCAACCGCGTGCTCAATAACAAGCCGAATGTCAGCGACAAGACGCGCAAGGCGGTCATGGAGGTCATTCAGGAGCTGCATTACCGTCCCAGCAAAACGGCATCTTCGCTTTCCCGTTCGTCCGTGAAGATCAATATGATCCTCGGTCATACGATCTTCGACTTTGACAGAGAGATCTATCAGGGAGCGGAGGCGGCATACCGCGAGCTCTATGACTTCAACCTGCGCGGTGAGGTGATCGAGATCCCGTATAATGAAGGAAGCGCGGAGTTCTGCAGAGTCATCGAAGAGCAGGTGAAGGAATGCGATGCGCTGGCGATCATTCCGCAGGGTGACGGTGTGGATGTCGGGATGTATCTGAATGAACATTTTTCCGACGGATCCATGCGCTTCTGCAACGGCATCAGCAATATCCCCAGCAGCGTACCGCTCTTCACGGTGGTCTGCAACGGCGTTGTTGCAGGCGGGATGGCGGCGCAGCTGCTGGATTTCATGCTGCAGGGCAGGGGAAAGGTCGCGATGTTCACCAATTCCAAGGTCGCATCCGTACATATGGCGACCTGCGAGGGCTTTGAGAATTACGTCAAAAATTCCGAACTCGAAATGTGCGGCATATATGAGCATCTCGACAAACCGCTGCTTGCGGAACAGGCTGCAGCGCGGCTGCTGCGGGATCATCCCGATGTCGACGGTATCTATATCGGTACGGCGAACTCCGTCCCGATCTGCAGATATCTTGAGCAGGCAGGTGTGGCCGATCGTATCAAGATCGTTGCATCCGACCTTTTCGATGATCTTTCTAAGCTGATGGACCGCGGGATCGTGGATGCGACCATCTTCCAGAATCCCTATATGATCGGCAAGCAGATGATCAAGACGATGTATGAGATCATCGCAGAGGGCAGAGAGCTGGAAACAAAGCAGTTCCTGCTGGATCCGCAGATCGTAATGAACTCCAATAAGCATTTGTATATTAGATAAGAAAGAAGTTTTGCACAGATATGTGCTGAATCATAAAAATAACTGACAATCCGATCCCATTCGGTATCAACAGGAGGAAACAATGAAAATCGATTTGACAGGCAAAACTGCCATCGTAACAGGCGGTTACGGTGCGATCGGTTCCGCGATGTGTGAATACTTCGTGGAAGCCGGTGCAAATGTAGTAGTCGTCGGAAGAAATGCAAAGAAGGGCGAAGAATTCGTCAAGCATCTTACGGAAGATCTCGGCGGCAAGGCTCTTTATGTTCGCGGCGACGTATCCAGCTACGAAAGCATGGAAAACATGGTTGCGGAAACAGTTAAGACATTCGGCCCTGTTGATATCCTCATCAACAACGCAGGCATCAACGTCGGTCCTTCCGGCAGAGCATATATCGATGGCTTCAGCGAAGAAGACTGGGACCACATCATCCATACAGACCTCTACGGTGTATACTACTGCTCCAAGGCTGTTATCAAGCAGATGATCGCACAGGGCAACGGCGGCAGGATCGTAAACATCGCTTCCATCGTTGGCGAAGCTTCCCTGAGAAATCAGTGCGCATTCAACGCAGCTAAGGCAGGCGTTATCAATATGACAAAGACGATGGCGATCGAGCTTGCAAAGCACAACATCAACGTCAACTGCATCTGCCCCGGTTCTGTTATGTTTGAACTCACAAGAGAGCTCTTCTATGCAGATCCCGCAGGCGCTGAAAAGATGATGAGCCATATCCCGCAGCACAGAGCAGGCGATCCCGAAGATATCGCAGGCATGACGATCATGCTCTCTAGCGATAAGATCAAGTACATGACCGGTGACGTAGTAACCATCGACGGCGGCTGGATCGCAGGTTACTCCTGCGACGGCATCGAATAATCGGGGAGGTAACGGAAATGAAAGTAGATCTTACAGGCAAAACAGCTTTTGTTACAGGCGGTTACGGTGTGCTCGGTTCTGCGATCTGCAGAAAGCTCGCTGAAAACGGCGCAAACATCGTATTCACAGGCAGAAACGCAGAGAAGGGCAATGCACTTGCTGCGGAATTCGGCGAAAAGGCTCTTTTCATCGAAGCTGACGTTAAGGATAGGGAAGGCATGAAGGCTGCATGCGCGGCTGCTGCGGAAAAGTTCGGCAAGGTAGACATCCTTGTCAACAACGCAGGTATCTTCGTTCCCGAAGACAAGAAGGCTCCTCTGCAGGATTTCGACGACGTTCTCTTTGATGAGATCATCGAAACAGACCTCACGGGTATCTTCAACACGACAAAGCCCATTGCAGGCATGATGCGCGCAAACAAATACGGCAGAATCGTAAACATCTCCGCATCTGCAGGCTATACTCCCGTCAGAAACCAGGTTGCATTCAGCGCAGCTAAGGCAGGTATCCTGCATCTGACAAGAGCAATGGCAGTAGAACTCGCAGCAGACGGCATCGTTGTTAACGCAATTTGCCCCGGTACGATCGATTGCGACGTAACAAAGGCAGCTATGGCAAACGAAGTTGTTGCAGCTAAGCTCATGAGCCACGTTCCCATGCACCGTCTCGGCACACCCGAAGAAGTTGCAAACGTCGTTCTCATGCTCGCTTCCGACGAAGCATCCTACATGACAGGCAATACGATCAATCTTGACGGTGGGTTGTCCTGCGGTTACGCTCGCGACTATTGATCGCGCCGCGGTCGGCGATAAGCACTCATCTTCCGCTCTTTTGCATCGACTCGGTTTGTGCGGCGTATGCCCAATACGCCTCCGCGCCTCGCTCGCAAAATAACGGAATCTGAGCACTTCTTGCCAACCTTGATACAGTAATGAAACAATTGTAGGGGCGAACTGTGTTCGCCTGCGATCAACAATAAAGCCGAATCGCGCGAACGCAGTTCGCTCCTGCAAAAACTTATAATTTTATATTTTAAGCAAATAAAACAGTCATCTATATTAAATATAGGAGAGTATATTATGAGATTCAAAGATTATATCGAAACAGTAGAAGTTCCGGAAAACAAGGTTGCTCTGTTCTGGGTTGGTCAGGCAGGCTTCGCATTCAAGACACATGGCGGCAAGAAGATCGTCCTCGATCCGTATCTCACGAACTATGTTCGCAGAGCGATCCCCGAAGAAGGCGATGGCTTCAAGCGCATGACAGCTCCGCTCTTCGATCCCGAAGACATCAAGTGGGATATCCTGCTCTCTTCTCATGAGCACGGCGACCACTGGGATATCGATGCAGTTCCCGGTCTGATGCAGGAAGGCACAGAAGTTTACGCAAATGCTGACAGCATCGCTGCTGCAGAAGCTGCAGGCATCGACATGAGCAAGGTCCACGAGATCGCAAAGGGTCAGGTCATCGACTGCGGTGAATTCAAGCTCTATACACTCAACTGCAACCACGGCGAGCTCGCTCCCAATGCAATGGGCTTTATGCTGGACTTCGGTTTCGTAAAGATCTATTACTCCGGCGATACATGCTACGACAGAGAAGCACTTGCTCAGGCGATCGAAATGCAGCCCGAAGTTGCTCTGCTGCCCATCAACGGCGCATTCGGCAACCTCAATGCAAAGGATGCAGCATATCTTGCTAAGGACCTCAAGGCTAAGATCTGCGTTCCGCATCACTTCTGGACATTCCCGCTGCACAACTCCGAACTCGGCGATCCGCTGACAGCATACCGTCTGTTCCCGGATCTCGCTCCGGATTGCAAACTGCAGATGCTCGTTCCCGGCGAAGCATTCCTCTGCGGCTGATAAAATTAACAAAATTTCCCGCTGTTTTATCTGTAAACAGCGGGATTTTCTTTTACAAAAGGAAAAATGCGTCAATCCGTTGGGACAAGTTTTTTACACAAAAGTGTTGCATTCATTCTAAAGTTATGATACAATTACTTTGCATTGTGGGTATGAATGCATATGAAATATATGAAGTATTTCGAAAGTGATTCAAATAATTTCATACATATGAAGGAATATTACCGCAATGTTACAATTTTTGCACAATAATGTAACCGTTTACAAAATTTGTGCAAGACCGTTCGATCGGTCACTGAAATTGCCTACTACTGCAAAATGCAGTAGAAAATAAAAACCAAATTATTTTAGGAGGAAACACATGAAAAAGGTACTCGCTCTCATGCTCGTACTCGCTCTCGTTCTCTGCGTAGCAGTTGGTTGCGCTAAGAATGAAGAAGCTCCCGCTACTGAAGCTCCCGCTGAAGAAGCTCCCGCTACAGAAGAAGCTCCCGCTGAAGAAGCTCCCGTTGAAGAAGCTCCCGCTGAAGCTGAATTCAACCCCGCTGACTATCCGGTTGCTATCTGCATGGACTCTTACAACCATCCCGTACACCGCCAGGTTCAGCTCGGCTTCCTTAAGACAGCTGAAGAACTCGGTTACACAGATGCACAGGTTGTAGGTACAGACCTCGGTGACTCCGCTGCTGCTTGGGAAAACGGCCTCCAGTGGGCTAACCAGGGCGGTAAGGGCA
>JAZRGP010000355.1:0-1097 GCA_045644225.1 Christensenellaceae bacterium
ATCGAGCTCGATGCAAGGATCTCCACGGAACTTGTTGAAAATGTATTTTATCCCAAGGCGCCTCTGCATGACGGTGCAATGATCATCCGAAAGGGCATGATCGCAGCTGCGGGCTGCTTCCTGCCGATCAGCGACAACAAATCGCTGCCTTCGGAACTGGGTACGCGTCACAGAGCGGCGCTGGGTATCTCCGAAGTTTCGGACTGCGTTGTGATCATCGTTTCCGAGGAAACGGGCATGATCTCCTGTGCAGAAGAAGGCGTTCTGATGCGTCCGCTGGATATCAAGGCGCTGAGAGAAACGCTCGACGGCATCTTTGCGGGAAGCGACGCATCCTCGAGATCCATCGACCTTTTCAATTTTAAATGGGGAGGGAGCAAATGATCAAAAAAGTTTTTAATGCGATCTGGGGCTTCTTCCAAAGAGGACTTCTCACGAAGCTTCTGGCAGTGGCGCTGGCGTTTATCATTTGGTGTTATGTAACAGCAGGCACAAACCCCATCCGCAGCAAGGATGTTCAGGATGTTGCGGTGAGTCTGGTCAATACGGAAGAACTGACCGCGAAGAACCTCACCATCGATGATGTGCTTTCGGAGATCCCCGAAAGTGTTGATGTAAAGATCGAAGCGAACGTAGAATCGCACAAACATATTAACGCAAATTCCCTCCGTGCGACGGTGAATCTTGCGGAAGTCAACAGTATCGGCGATGTAACGCTGAACATCAGTGCAAGCAGCACGCAGAGCGGCGTTGTCGTCAAGAGCATCTCTCCGTCCCGCGTGACGCTGCGGATCGACGAGCTGGCAGAGCGCGAGATCCCCGTAACGGCACAGCTCACGGGAGCGGCACGACCCGGATATTACGTCAGCACGCCGAAACTCTCGGAGAACAAAGTGGTGGTGCGCGGTGCGAAGCAGCGGATCAAAGACATCGTGAAGGCAGTCTGCGAGATCCCGATCGACAACCTTACGCAGAACGAGCGCGCAAGCTATATGCTGACGCTGTATGATGCTGAGAACAAAGTTGTCGAGAGCGACAATATCGAAGGTGGAACACCTTCCGTCATCGCAGATCTGACGGTGCTTCCCAGTAAGATG
>JAZRGP010000356.1:0-2283 GCA_045644225.1 Christensenellaceae bacterium
AAATGGGGCATGAGATGCGCATCATCCCCCGTCCTGCGCAGGGTGGGTACGCACTCGACCTCTGCGGCATCGATGCGGCATATGCGCGCTGCATCGCGGCGGACGACATCGCAGGAGCTCTGATCGATGCGCGTATGGCGACGGCAGTCACCGAGCTCGACAGCCCTTACCGTGCGGCAGATATCGCGCTGGCTTTTTCGCGCTATTATCCGCATGACTATCCGATCTATTTTGTAAAAGGCAGCGAAGTAAAGACGATCCCGCTCTGTGAGCTCGACCGTCAGGAGCTTGCATATAACTGCGCGGCGGTATTCCCTGCGCTGCGCCTTGAGGACCGTCAGGCATATACCTTCGAGGACCTCGTGGACGTGATGGCGATCCTGCGTTCGGAAAACGGATGTCCCTGGGACAAGCAGCAGACGCACGTATCCCTGCGTCAGGACCTGCTGGAGGAGAGCTACGAAGTCATGGATGCGATCGACAAAGAAGATGTGGATATGCTCTATGATGAGCTTGGCGACGTGCTTTTCCAGACGGTGTTCCATGCGCAGATCGGCAAGGAGCAGGGTGAATTTGATGAACGCGACATGACGACGAACATCTGCCACAAGATGATCAGCCGACATACGCATGTTTTCGGTGAAGTATCCGTAGCGAACACGACCGAGCTGATGCAGAACTGGGAAGAGATCAAGCGCGGTGAAAAAGGCGAGCAGACCGTTGCGGAATCCATGCGCAATATCACACTGGACAGCCCGCTCCTGCGTGCATCCAAGATCCTGAAAAAAGCCGAGCTGGCGGGGATGGAGGAAAAGAGCGATTCCATCGATGCGGTAAAACAGCTCGCGGAAACATGGGAAAATGCGGAAGACCGCGAGGCGGTCGCGGGAGACATGCTGCTGGCGATCGTCAAGGCGATGCGCGGCTGCGGGATCTCCGGCGATGTTGCACTTAACGGCGCATGCGTCCGTTATATCGCAAGTGCGGAAGCACGGGAGCAGAAATGCACCGCATCCGAGGAAATCGGTATACAGGAATAAAACTCGCTGAATAGCCTTTTTCTCTAAAAAAATTGCAAAAAACAGTTGTATTTTTGGTTTGGATTGGGTATAATTCCATATGTTATGTCGTATAACACACTTGTGATTTAATAAGTTTTATTTAGGAGGAAATTTAAAATGAATAAGAATGAACTCATCGCAGCAATGGCAGAAAAGACTGGTCTCTCCAAGAAGGATGCAGAAAAGGCTCTCGTAGCTTTCATGGACACAGTTACAGATAAGCTCACAAAGAAGGAAAAGGTTCAGATCGTTGGTTTCGGTACATTCGAAGCTAGAGAAAGGGCAGCAAGAAAGGGCATCAACCCCCTCACAAAGGAACAGATCGACATCGCTGCTTCCGTAGTTCCCGCTTTCAAGGCTGGCAACGCACTCAAGGCTGCTGTTAAATAATTATTTTTAGAATGTTCTGGCCCTGCTGCAATAAGCAGGGCTTTTTTTAAAAAAAGAAAGAGGAGCTGAGACAAAATGGCAGATGTAATGCGTCTGGATAAATTTCTCAAGGTATCGCGCCTGATCAAGCGCCGCACCGTTGCAAACTCCGCCTGCGATATCGGCAGAGTACTCGTAAACGACCGTCCCGCAAAGCCGGGACACAAGCTGAAGGTCGGCGACAAGATCACGGTGGAATTCGGTACGCGCTCGGTTTCTGTCCGCGTGATGCGCATTGCGGAAACTGTAAAAAAAGAAGAGGCTGACAGCCTTTACGAGGTGATCGAAGGATGAGTGTTTGCGCGGTATTGCTGGCGGCAGGCTCGGGCAAGAGAATGCAGGCGGCGGACAATAAAATACTGCTGAAGATCGCGGGGCAGACGCTCCTCGAGCATTGTCTCCGTGCGATCGGGGAAAGTGGCGCAGTCGACGAAGTCGTGCTGGTGATCCGCGAATGCGACGAGGAACGCATCGCTGAGCTGACAGAGGGATATGCCCTGCCTGTCCGCTTTGTTTACGGCGGTGCGGAACGTCAGGATTCCGTGATGAATGCGCTGAAGGCGGTTTCGGAAAACACCGAGATCATCGCGGTGCATGATGCTGCGCGGTGCCTCGCGAGTCCGAAGCTCTTTGCGGACTGCATCGCAAGCGCACGCGAATACGGCAGCGGTGTCGCGGGCAGAAAGGTCTATGATACCGTGAAGCGCATCGAGGGCGACCGCATCGTCGGCACGCTCGACAGAAATGAACTCGTGATGATCGAAACCCCGCAGTGCTTCCGTGCGGAGCTGAT
>JAZRGP010000357.1:0-4383 GCA_045644225.1 Christensenellaceae bacterium
TCAGATACACCAGCATCGTCCCTGCCGCCGCGAGAAAAAGCAGATCCGCACAGATCACGATCCATCGCCGCGATCCGAATACGCGCGTCACTCCCCGAAAGATCGTATGTATCAGCCCGATCAGTATGCCCGCATATAAAAATGCCGCGAAGACGAAGGGCTGATCCAGCGTTGTATTATACAGGCTCACTTAAAGACGCGCCCGAAGAGCTTCGGCTTGCCCGCCATGCGCAGCTCCTCATGATCCGCATAATCCAGCGATTCGATCGTACCCTCGATCACGATCGTCCCATCGTCCAGATTCAGCTTGCTGATGTGCAGGTCCTCTCCCGTAACGGTCATCATCCCCGCCGCAGTCAGAAAGATCACCTCGTTTTCATTAAAGCTGTCCATATCCTCCACGGCAGATACCGTCAGCCGCGCCCGTTCATCGATCGTGACCTTGTGCGTCTTTCTGTCCAGTCGTTTTGTCTCCTCCATATCACACCTCGCTCGATCATACTTTATAAAAATATATGACCCTGCGAAAAAAATATGTATTATTTACAAAAAAACCATCTATTTTGCAGCAAAGTATGATAGAATGTATTCTATAAGCAAATTATAGGAGGTCTCTTATGAAAAAAAGACTGATTGCTCTTTCCCTGGCATTACTGCTGATGCTCTGCGTCGGCTGTCAGAAGCAGCAGGAAGCTGAACCCGAATTCGTGGAACCCACTCCTGAAGCGGCGATCGAAGAAGCTATCGAAGAAATCCCGGAACCGACTCCCGAACCCACTCCCGAGCCCACTCCCGAGCCCGTCATCCGTTCGCTCACGAGCGGCACACCCGGTGAATATACTTATCATCCCATGCTTGTCATGATCGAAAACTCCAAAGGCGCACGCCCGCAGACAGGTGTTCAGCAGGCAGACATCGTCTATGAGATCCTCGCAGAAAGCTCCGTAACGCGCTTTATGTGTCTCTTCAATGACGTGCTTCCCATCGAAGCAGGCCCGATCCGTTCCTGCAGAATGTACTACCTTGCGATCCAGAAGGAATGGGACGCACCCATCGTTCATTACGGCGGTCCCAGCACAGCAGGCAAGCCCTCCTACATCTACGGTGATAAATATGACTACATCAAGCTCCGTCTGGACGGCCTGAAGAACGGCAAGTTCTCCAAGTATTTCTGGAGATCCGATGACCGCAGCGCTCCGCACAATGTTTACACAAACCTCCAGAAGATGGCGGATGCGGAATACAACTATACTCCCAACGAACGTATTCAGTTCACATATGCTGACGAAGTCGCTTACGAAAACGCACAGAGCTTCACATACGTCGGCATGCCCTGGAATACATCCAACTCCGATACGACGAACTTCACATACAATGCTGAAGACGGTCTGCTCTACCGCGCTCACGGTGAAACACCCCATGAGATCGTCACCATCACAGAAGACGCAGAAGGCAAGAGACAGAAGGAAAAAGCTCAGTTTACCTGCAAAAACCTGATCGTTCAGTACGCGAACACATACGTTCTGAAGAACGACGTCAAGGGCAGAAAGAACGTCGACGTTGTCGGCAGCGGTGAATGCGAATACTTCATCGGCGGCAAGTACCTCAAGGGTACATGGGTCCGCGAAACAGAAGATGATTCCACAAAGTATTTCCTGGAAGACGGCACAACTCCCGTAACGCTCCTCCCCGGCAATACATGGATCGCAGTCCATCCCGATACATCGAGAGCAGCTGTAAAGTAACGGTAAAGAAACATAGACCCTCCCTTTTTCGGGAGGGTTTTTCGTTGACAAATCAACTCGCTCAGAGGTATACTTTTGGTAGATTTTTCACAGATTGGAGCACGTCTTATGAATACTGTATCCAGTTGGGATTTTACAATGGCAAACTATGATGCGGTGTGGGCATTTCTTGTTCAGGCAGGTCTCTTGCTCCTGTTCCTGATGCTCGGTAATATCATCCGCCGCACGATTCCCTTTTTCCGCAAGTGTCTGATCCCGTCGGCTCTTCTGGGCGGCGGTCTGCTGCTGATCGTCAACATCATCTGCAAGGAATTCGGCTTTACACTCGTCGATAACCGCCTCATGCAGGTGATCACGTATCACTGCCTCGCGATCGGCTTTGCTGCAATGACCCTCAAGACAGAGAAAAGCGCTCACAAGACCAGACGCGCTCAGGTGCTTGAATTCGGCGCACTGCAAGGCGGCACATATATGCTGCAGGCATTCGTCGGCATCGGCATCACGCTCATCCTCTTCCTGCTCACGCGCTACGGCGACAAGATCATCTCCTATGTCTGCGGTCTGATCCTTCCGCTGGCTTTCGGTCAGGGACCCGGAAACGCGCTCAGCTGGGACATCAACTTCACCAACACACCTGCAGCGCAGTTCGCAGGCAATGGTAGTTTCGGTCTGTCGCTCGCTTCCATCGGCTTCGTTGTAGCATCCGTTTTCGGTGTTCTTTACATCAACATCCATAAAAAGCGCGGCACGCTCTCCGTACGCAGCGCATCGAATGTTGAAGCGACCTTCGACCAGACGAACCCCGACGGCAAAGAGATCCCCGATAACGAATCCGTCGATAAATTCACCCTGCAGGCAGGCTTCGTTGCCCTCGCTTATGCGCTTTCCTTCGGATTCATGTATCTGCTGGGCATCATCTCGGACTTCACGAACAGCATCGCATGGGGCTTCAACTTCCTCTGGGCATCCCTCGCGGCAATGCTGATCAAGTTCGTCGTCAAGAGACTGCGCAGAAACAACCTGATGCCCCCTGGCTATATCAACAACTATCAGATGGACAGAATCTCGGGATTCTCCTTTGACCTGATGATCGTAGCAGGCGTTGCGGCGATCGAGATCAACGATATCAAGAACTATATCCTGCCGATCATCGTCCTCAGCATCGTCGGCGCGGCGATCACCTATATCTACATTCGCCTCGTTGCAAAAGAATGCTTCAAGGGCTTTGAACACGAGTTCTTCCTGATGTCCTTCGGCACGCTGACAGGCACCGCCTCCAACGGCATGATCCTCACAAAAGAGATCGACCCCGGTCTGCGTACGCCGACATCCACGCTGTACATCCTCTCCAACTTCCCCGCGATGGTCATGATCGCACCGCTGCTCTTCCTGCTCGGATTTGCAGGAAAGTCCCTCACGCATGCAGTGATCGCCTGCGCGATCTTCTTCGTGCTCTGGGTCGTCTATACGGTCTTCCTCTTCCGCAGAAAGATCTTCAAGAAGCGCTATGCTGACAGACCCGCGACTCCGTGGAAGGACGATTCCAAATAATAAAAAGATAAAGAGCTGATACAAAACCGTATCAGCTCTTTTTTTATTCGTTCAGCCGTATGCTGACCTCGCCTGTAGAGAGTGTTTCCTCCGTTCCGTCCGGATAGCGCACGAGCAGACCGAAATCCGCACCGATGCCCCATACCTCCGCAGGGCGCGGCTCCGCACCGACTCTCATCACGTTTACCTTCTTATCCGTCAGAATACTGCGCCTGCGGTATTCCTCCAGAAATGCCTTTTCGGAAATACGCGGATACTCCGCAAAAAACCGATCGATGACTTCCGCAGCGATCCTGCTGTTGAGGTCCTCGCTCTGACCGACAGAGATGCACCCTGCGATCTCACGAAGCTCCTCGGGGAAGCCATCCTTCGGCGGAAACACGTTGATGCCGATGCCCAGCACGGCATAATTGAGACCGCCGCTCTCGAGGTCCAGCGATGCCTCCGTAAGGATCCCGCAGACCTTTCTGTCTCCGCAGAAGATGTCATTGACCCACTTGATCCCGCAGTCGCTCTGCGTATGCTTCTCGATCGCCTGCGCCACGGCAACTGCCGCGCAGGTCGTGATCAGCAGGGCATCCTGCGCCGCAAGGCTCGGCCGCAGGAGAATGCTCATATAGATCCCGCTGTCAGCAGGAGAATAAAAGCTCCGCCCGAGGCGACCGCGTCCGTTTGTCTGCCTGCGCGCGAGGATGACCGTTCCCTCGGGAGCACCCTGCTCCGCAAGCTGACGCACCGCAAGGTTCGTCGACGGAAGCTCATCGTATACCGCAACGGAGATGCCCGATGTGCTCATGTATTTCTCAATGCTCTGCCGCGAAAGCACGCTGCTCTGCTGCGAGAGGCGATATCCGCGTCCGTGCGCCGTATCGATCTCGTGACCCTCTGCCTGAAGCTGACGGATCGCCTTCCATACGGAATTTCTGCTGACGCCCAGCCTTTCCGCAAGCTCTCCGCCCGAGAGGTATTCTCCGCGGTTCTGTTCCAGATAGGATAAAACGCTTTCTTTCGTATTCATGTCATTTCCTCACGATCTTATCAAGGCGCCGCGCCACCCATGCCGCCAGCAGGAGCTTTGCCGCATCGG
>JAZRGP010000358.1:0-14718 GCA_045644225.1 Christensenellaceae bacterium
CTGAACGGAAATCAGCCTGAATTTACGGAAGATGAGATCACGACGGAAGCGTATGAGTTTTTCAGCGAGCTCGATGCGTTGGGACGATGCGGCATGACGATGGCATGCGTCGGTCGTGAACTGATGCCGACGGAAGACCGCGAGAGCACCAGCCATGTAAAGCCCTCGGGATGGAACAATGTTCCGTATGACTTTGTTGACGGCAGATATCTCTACAACAGATCGCATCTGATCGGTTTTCAGCTGACGGGTGAGAACGATAACGAACGCAACCTCATCACAGGTACAAGATATTTCAATGTTGAGGGCATGCTGCCCTTCGAAAACATGGTCGCTGACTACGTCAAGGAAACCAACAATCACGTTATGTACCGCGTGACACCGATCTACAACGGTGATGAGCTTGTGGCGCGCGGTGTACAGATGGAGGCATGGTCTGTAGAAGACGAAGGTGCGGACCTCTGCTACAACGTTTATGTTTACAACGTTCAGCCCGGCGTAGAGATCGACTATGCGACAGGCGAAAGCTGGGAATCCGGTTCGGCAAAGCCCGAAGGCGGTTCCGACAAGGAAGAAAACGCGAACGAAAAAGGGAAGTATGTTCTGAACACGAACTCCAAGAAATTCCATTTGCCCGAATGCTCGGGTGCGGAGAACATGAATAAGAAGAACCGCGAGGATTACGAAGGCATGCGCAAGGCACTGATCGACGAAGGTTACGAGCCCTGCGGACAGTGTAAGCCGTAAACGGATAAATAAAAGATGTCACACGATATGTGGCATCTTTTTTGATATAAACAATAGATATATGTATAAATAAATGATTTTTATATGTTGATTGATTTACAAGGGTATTGTTGTTTTTTCGTCTTTATAAAAATGGGTTGAAAAATTAAAATTAAAGTATAGTGTGAAAAATTCTCTAAATCTGTAACTGAAAAGAAACGGAGGTTTGATATGAATTACGAAGTTGCTTTGAAGAAAAGATCTTATCTCGGCGAAGGCTGCTGGTGGGATGATCAGAGACAGGCTTTGTTCTGGGTCGATATTCTTCGCAAGGAAGTTCACTGCCTGAAGGATGGCGAGGACTCCATCGTAAAGACATTTGACGACTATGTTGGCTTCTGTGCGCCCTGCACGGATGGCAGACTGGCTGTCGGCTGCGGCAGAAATCTTCTGCTTTACAACATCGACACGGATGAAACAGAAGTGCTGATGGAAGTTGATAAGGATATTCCCGAAAACCGTTTCAATGATGCAAAGGCGACTCCCGACGGCAGGATCCTTGCAGGCACGATGAACAATGCGCTCAACGAGGCTGATGTTCCCGGAGCAAATACGGGCAGATTCTATGCGCTGAAGAAGGGCGAAGAACCTAAAATTCTTGTGGAAAAGCTCTCTGTTCCGAACGGCATTGCATTCGTTGAGGATGGTACGAAGTTCTATAATGTTACCGATACTTATTCCCAGACGGTATATGCATATGATTACGACAAGGAAACAGGGGACATCTCCAATCGTACCCAGATCGTGTATGTTGATCCCAAGACGGGCAATCCCGATGGCATGAACATCGCTGCCGACGGAACGATCTTCGTTGCACACTGGGATGGCGGATGCCTCAAGCAGTTCGATCCCGCAACGGGTGAAGAACTGATGAAGATCGAGCTTCCCGTTAAGCATGTAACATGCTGCTGCTTCGGCGGTAAGGACCTCGACGAGCTTTATATCACAACATCCAGCATTGACGCACCCGAAGATGAATATCCGCTTGCAGGCAGCATCTTCGTTGTAAAATGCGGCATTAAAGGCAGAAAAGTCGATCGCTTCCAGGTATGATCGGCTGAAACATAAAACATTCAGCGAGCTGCAATTCTGCGGCTCAGGAAAATAAGGAGAGAAAATCATGGCAAAATTAGCAATCAACGGCGGAGAAAAGGCAAATCCGCAGGGACACGTTAAGTATCCCATCCTGACACAGCAGGACATCGATGCAGTTAATCGCTCTCTGAAGTCCGGTATCCACTGGGGCATCTACGGTCCCGAAGTAACGGGTCTTGAAAGAGAATGGAACGAATTCGTAGGCTCCAAGTACTGCCTGTCCGCAAACAGCGGCACAGCTGCACTCCACATGGCGATCGCAGCAGCAGGCGTTAAGCCCGGCGATGAAGTTATCACGACATCCCTTACATTCGTAGCAAGTGCTCTCTGCGCACTCCAGCACAATGCGATCCCCGTATTCTGCGACGTTGACCCGAGAACATTCAACATGGACGTTAAGAAGCTCGAGGCAAAGATCACAGAAAAGACAAAGGCGATCATCCCCGTAGACCTCCACGGTCTGCCCTGCGACTACGACGAGATCAATGCTCTTGCAAAGAAGTATAACCTCGTTGTTATCGACGACTGCTGCCAGGCACACGGTGCTACATACAAGGGCAGAAACGTCGGTACACTCGCTGACATGAACGTATTCTCCCTCAACGGTCTTAAGAACCTTGAGTGTGGCGACGGCGGTCTCTTCAACACAGACAACCTCGAATACTACGAAAAGGCAAATCAGCTCAGAGTTTTCGGTGAAAAGATCCAGGAAGGCGTTCCGAGAAACTATGACTCCGAAGAGATCGGCTGGTGCTACAGAATTCTTGAAATGCCCGCTGCATATGCAAGAAGCAAACTGACCCACCTCGCGGATGACAACAAGGTAAGACAGGCTAATGCGGAAAGACTGACAGCAGGTCTGCAGGGTCTTAAGGGTCTCATGACACCTTATGTTCCCGAAGACAGAACATCCGTATGGCACTACTACCGCATCCGCTTCAACCCGCAGGAACTCGGCATCAACATGGATTCCAACGAATTCAGAGCAAGAATCCAGAAGGCTCTCATCGCTGAAGGCTGCGACGCTAAGCGCTGGCAGACACGCCCCGTTCAGAAGCAGGTTATGTTCCAGAAGATGACAGGCTACGGCTACGGCTGCCCCTGGACATGCCCCCACGGCAGCGGCAGACCCTTCGTATATGGTGAAGAAGACTACGCTGTAACAGAACAGATCCTCAAGGATTCCATCGTATTCTACGATCCTCTGTATCCGCCGAATGGTCCCGAAGTTATCGACAGATACATCGCTGCATTCAAGAAGATCTGGGAAAACATGGACGAAGTTCTTGATTTCGAGATCGACATGAACGATCCCGCGATCAACTCCCTGTAAAAAGCTATGAGAAAGAAGATCGGACATTTGGATCAGGCCGCCTTTGTGCGGCCGATCTCCTATCAGGACGGACGGGCAAAAGGCCTCGATGCACTGCAGTTTTATAACGGTGTGCTGGATTTTACAGTACTGAAAAACCGCTGCATGGATATCGGCGATATGCGCTATAAGGGAATGAACATGACGTTCCTTGCGAAATCCGGTCTTATGGCTCCGCAGATCTTTGACCTGGATGCATGCCTCGACCAGCAGTCGGGCCTTATGGGTGGATTCCTCTTTACATGCGGTCTCTCCAACGCAGGTATCCGCTGCGAAGACGGCGATATCAAATATCCCTTCCACGGTCAGATCCGTTCCGCTCCTGCGGAAAACTGTAATTACGGTGTTGATGACGAAGACGGCATCAAGCTTTATGCGCAGGGCAAAATGAGCGAAGCTGTGCTGCAGGCGATCCATCTTTCCCTGAAGCGCAGGATCGAAACGAGCTACCTGCGCCCCGGCTTCACGATCACAGACGTGATCACGAACGAAAGCTATCGCGATGAACCCGTTCTGCTGATCTATCACATCAACTACGGCTGGCCTTTCCTCGACGAAGGCACACGCGTGATCATCCCGACGGATGCTGAGAGACGCGAGGCGATGGGCGAACCCGTGGACAATGCGGAAGAGCTTGTACTTGCGCATGACGTGAAGGCAGATGAAAACGGCATGGTCGTATGCAGAGTGGAGAACGAAAAGCTCGGCATCGGTGCATCCCTGACATATTCCAAGAACGAGCTTCCCGCATTCGGTGAATGGAGAAGCGAGGCATCGGGAGATTATGTAACGGGATTCGAACCCGGTCTCTGCGGCGTAGAGGGCAGGGCAGAGCTCCTGAAGAGCGGCAAGGCCCGCATCCTCAAACCCGGCGAAAAGATCGTTACACATCTGACCTTTGAATTCTACGATCTTTGATTTCTAATTCTTTGAGTTAATTTTTCAAGAAAAATATTGATGATTCTATTCTCAGATTTTTTCTATTTTATTAAAATTTAACTACACAGACTTTAATTTAAATAATAAACGGAGGTAATTTGTTTTGAATACGTCTGAAACAAAGAAACCCAACGCTGCGTGGACTGCATTTAAGCGTTGGATGAATGACCACAATATCATTTATGCAGTTGTCGTACTTGCACTTATTCTTGTATGCCTTACTGATAAATTCCTCACAGTAAATAACCTGATGAACATCCTTCGTCAGACATCGATGGTAGCGATCCTTGCGATCGGTGCGTTTTACACGATCGTTGGCGGCGGTATCGACCTCTCCACAGGCGCTGTTGCCGGTCTCAGCGGCATTATGTTTGCTAAGATGATGGTTGAATGGTCTGTCAACCCCGTCCTCAGCATTTTCCTTACGCTGATCTTCGGTATGCTCGTTGGCGCTGTTAACGCAGCTATGATCGCTTACGGCGGCATTCCTCCGTTTATCGCAACACTCGGTATGCAGATCGCAGCAAGAGGTCTTTGCTTCGTTATTACAAATGCTTACCCTGTAGTAGGTATCCCCGAATCCATCGGTATGATCGGTACAGGTTATGTATGGTTTATTCCGATCCCCGTTATCATCACGATCGCAGTATTCATCATCATGGCGTTTATTGCACAGAAGACGAGATTCGGCCGCGCGGTTTATGCTGTTGGTTCCAACGAAGATGCTTCTCACTTCTCCGGTATCGATACAAAGATGATCAAGGCCGGCACATTCGTTATCGCAGGTCTGATGTCTGCTATCGCTTCCATCATCCTTACAGCCCGCGTTGCTTCCGGTCAGCCGAACGGCGGTCTTGGCTGGGAACTTGATGCGATCACTGGCGCAGCGATCGGCGGCGTTTCCATCAACGGCGGTAAAGGTAATCTGCTGGGCGTATTCATCGGCGCTCTCTTCGTAGGTATGCTGACAAACGGTATGACGCTTATGGACCTGAACTCCTACTATCAGCAGATCGTTGAAGGTGTTGTTCTTATCCTTGCGATCGGTATCGATGTATTCAGAACATCCAGAGCAAACAAGGTATAACAGGAGGATATTTCATGGAGGATGCAATTCTTCGCATAGACGGTGTAACGAAAGAATTTCCCGGTGTGCGTGCCCTCGATAACGTATCTCTTGACGTAAAAAAAGGCGAGATCCATGCTTTTATGGGTGAGAACGGTGCCGGTAAATCCACACTGATCAAGATCATCTCCGGCGGTCTCAAGCCGACAAAGGGTACCGTATACTATAAGGGTGAACCCATCGATTTCAACCATCCTGTTGAAGCTACACGCGCTGGTATCAGCGTAGTTCATCAGGAACTGAAAATGATCGGTAACCTCAGCGTTGTTGAGAATATTTTCCTCGGCAACCTGAAATATAAAAACGTGCTTGGCGTAAAGGTCATCGACTGGGCAACAATGAAGAAAGAAGCAAGCGAACTGCTGAAATCTTTGGACTTCGAGATCGACCTCGATATGCTCGTAAGTGAACTTTCCGTATCCAAGCAGCAGATCGTAGAAATCTGCAGAGCGCTTTCTCACGATTCCGAACTCATCATCATGGACGAACCGTCCGCTACGCTGACTGATAAGGAACTCGAAGTTCTCTTCCACATCATCAAGATGCTGAGAGAAAAGGGCGTTACGATCATCTACATCTCCCACAGACTCGACGAGATCTTTGAACTTGCTGACAGACTTACGGTTCTCAGAGACGGCAAGCTCATCGGTGTACGCGAAGTTAAGGATATCACAAAGGCTGAGCTCATCTCCCTCATGGTAGGCAGAGAGATCGCTGACGACTATCCCAGACATGAATGTGAACCCGGTGAAGTTGTACTCAAGCTCGAGAACGTCTGCAACAAGAAGCTCAGACTTAAGGATATCAGCTTCGAAGTAAGAAGAGGTGAGATCCTCGGTATCTCCGGCCTTGTAGGTGCAGGCAGAACCGAAACTGCAAAGATCCTCTTCGGCGAATATTCCATGGATTCCGGCTCGATCACGCTGAATGGTGAGAACGGCGAAAGCAAGACCATCAAGCAGGCTGTTGACAAGCACATCGCGCTCGTATCCGAGGACAGAAAGAAGGAAGGTCTTGTTCTGGAAATGCCCGTTAAATATAACGTCAGCATGGCTAACTTCGATAACATCGAAACAAACAAGATCCTCAACAAGAAGAAAGAAGATGAACTTGCAAGAGAATACGTTAAGAAGCTCGGTATCTCCGTACCTTCCATCGAATCTCCCGCAAAGAACCTCTCCGGCGGTAACCAGCAGAAAGTCGTTCTCGCGAAGTGGCTTGCTGCCAACCCCGATGTCATCATCTTCGACGAACCGACCCGTGGTATCGACGTCGGCGCCAAGGCTGAGATCTATAAGCTGATGGCAGGCCTCGCAGACCAGGGTAAGGCGATCATCATGATCTCTTCGGAAATGCCCGAGCTCATGGGTATGTCTGACAGAATGATGGTCATGCACGAAGGCAAGATCGTGGGCGAGCTCCAGAAAGAAGAATTCTCTCAGGACCGCATCATGGGTATGCTCGTCGGCGAAAAATAAAACTTGATTTCTTGAGACACAAGTCTCAAAATATAAAGGAGGAAAAAAATGAAATACGCAAGAACAATCATCGCTGTACTCCTCGTTGCTATCCTCGTATTCGCAGTTGGCTGCTCCAAGGAACTCCCCGCTGCTGAAGAGAAAGCACCCGAAGCTGCAACAGAAGAAAAGGCTCCCGAAGCTGCTGAAGAAGCTGCTCCCGCTGAGGACGACGGCAAATTCACAGTAGGTATCTCCCTTCTGTACCGTCAGGACGAGTACTACAAGGATCTCGAAGCTACATTCGTAAACACAGCTGAAGAATACGGCTTTGAACTCGAAATCCAGGACGCAAACCTCGACCTCGCTACACAGATCAGCCACATCGAAGACTTCGTAACAATGGGCGTTGACGCAATCGCATTTGCTCCCGTAGATGCTTCCGGTGTTGTACCTGCTGTTGAAGAAGCTCTCAACAAGGGCGTTCCGGTATTCGTATTCGACTCCAAGATCGAATCTGATGCTCCCACATCTCAGATCATCTTCGACCTCTACAACGACGGTGCGATCATGGCTGAATGGGCTCTCAAGTACATCGATGCTGAAATGGGCGGCAAGGCTACAATCGCTATCCTCGACTTCCCGGCTGAACCCAACGGTTCTGTAATCCGTTCCAACGGTTTCCAGGAAACAATCGAAGCTGCTGGCAACCCCGACATCAAGATCGTCTCCAGACAGGACGGCGGCGCATCCAGAACAGTATCTATGGAAGCTATGGAAAACATCCTCACAGCTCATGACGATGTAAACATGGTATTCGGTATCAACTTTGACACATGTGCAGGCGCTAAGGCAGCTTGTGCAGCAGCTGGCAAGAACGATGTTGCTATCGTTGGTCTCGGCTGGGGTATCGAAGCATTCGAAGCTCTCGAAAACAACGATCCCATGTACAAGGCTTGGTTCGTACCGGCTCCTCCCGTACTTGCTGAAAACACATTCAAAGTTATCGCTGACCACCTCAACGGTAAGGACGTAGAAGCTACATTCGAAGGCGAATCCTTCGTAGTTGACGCTTCCAACATTAAGGACTATGACTGGAGAGCAATCGTCGAACTCAGAGGCGAATAATTTCTCTTAAATCCTTGATTACAAAGCACCGCGGAGCTCTTCCGCGGTGCTCTTTAAAAATTGAAGAGGAGAACCTATGAAAAAGCTCCTTTACCGAATCAATTCAACAAGTCTGCGCAACCGGCTCATGCTGGTTTTTGCTCTGTTCATCATCGTTCCGCTGATCGTGCAGGGTTTTGTTTCGCTCTCTATTCTCTCGGACAGCGTTCTTGACAGATATCAGAGTGAAATGGACTACCGTTTTTCGCAGATGGAGAAGCAGATCGACTCGCTGATCGTTGAATGTCGGGAGGTGCTTTTTGATTTTGCTTATAAAAAAGAAATCCAGACCATTCTCAAGAATGAATATCAGGAAGAAAACCTGATACAGTCCAGATATGTTGTCGAAAAGATGCTGCTGGACGGAAAAATGGACGCAGGTATCGCATACTCCATTTTTGTTTATGACAACGACGGAAACTGCTACACAAACGACTATCTCGATATGCTCACTTATGAAGAGGTAACTCGGGATAAAAAGATCGTCGACGCACATATTTACTCCAACGCGATGTTCAGCGAGCTGATGCGCGAGCAGAACTATGATCACCTGATCATGGGACGTCCGATCTTTGATGAAGTAGGTAGAAACCGTATCGGTACTGTAGTGATCAGAATCGATACGAATCATATAAAAAAGATCTTTAACGAAGTATTTGATGACTCGGGTGCGACTGTAACGGTTGTCGACAGCAAGGGACATCTTGTTGCGGCGGATTCCCGCGGACTTGGCAGCGCCGTAATTCAGGATATTGAAAAAGATCCGAGCTATTTCAGCGACCGCGTCGTTGAACACGAAGAAAACATCGTATTTATCTCTGACGTTGACTCCAGAGACTGGCCCTATATCGCACAGGTCAGCAGAGACATGATCGTTTCCGCGAGATGGGGACTGCAGCTCTCCACATACGTTACGATCCTGATCGTATTCGGTCTTTCGGTCCTCGTATTGCTGTACTTTAATTCCAGCATCACGCATCCGATCCGACGCCTTACGGAATCTATTGAGGCGGTAGACAGTGCGGAAACGGCTGAACTTACGTTTAAGCCGAAATACAACGATGAGATCGGCAGAATGGCGCGAAGCTACAACAGCATGACGTATAAGCTGAAAACGAGCGTCGAGAAGATCAAACACATCGAGCAGCAGAAGCAGCGTGCGGAGATCAAGATGCTCGAGGCGCAGATCAGCCCGCATTTCCTTTACAACACGATTTCCTCGATCATCTGGCTGGTATATAAGGATAAAAAGAACGATGCCATCGAGATGATGGAATCGCTCGCGAAGCTTTATCAGATCAGCCTTTCCCGCGGGAAGGAGTTCATTACGGTGGAAGAGGAGTTCTGCCATGTGCAGAGCTACCTGACGATCCAGGAACGCAGATACCGCGGCGATTTCTCGTATGACCTGCGCATGGATCCCGATGTTGAAGGGTATCGTATCATTAAGGTCATACTGCAGCCGCTGATTGAGAACGCGATCTATCACGGCATCAAGAATAAGTCTGATGGCGGCGAGATCATCGTCAGCGCTCGCAAAGAAGATGAAAATATACTTCTGTTTGAAGTTATGGATAACGGCAACATGCTCGGAGAAGAAGGCTGCAGAAAGATGAACGCTGCGCTTGCTTCCGATGCTTCCGAAGGGCTTGGCGTCGGCGTGAGCAATGTTATGGCTCGTCTCAGGCTGTTCTATGGCGATGAATGCTCCATGGAATACCGGACGAGAGACGGATTTACCGTAGTTACGATTTGTATACCGATCAAGGAGGAGAGAGTCAGTGTATAAGCTATTACTTGCTGAAGACGAGATCATACTGCGTGAAGGTGTCAGCGAAGAAATTGCGGAACTGGGACTCTTTACCGTAGATACCGCTGCGAATGGCGAAGAAGCATTCGAAATGGCGCAGCGAACGGACTATGACGCGATCATCCTCGATATCAAAATGCCGAAGATGGACGGCATGCAGCTGCTGAAAAAGCTCAATGATATCGGCAACCGATCCGTAAAGATCATCATGAGCGGCTATGCGGACTTCCATTATGCGAAGAAGGGCATAGAATACGGTGTTGCGGACTATGTTGTCAAGCCGCTTGCTCCTGAGAAGATCCGAGAAATGGGGCAGAAGCTCTTTGATATGATCGACCGTCAGCGCATGGAAAGCGAACAGGTCGAGATGCTGAAAGCGCAGCTCAACGATGCAAAGCCCATCCGCACGGATATGATCTTCTGCAGGATGGTAAACAACGAATACAACGGGGCGGAAACGGAATCCAAACTGAGCTCCGAGAGCATTGTATTTGGAGAAGGGCAGTTGAGAATCCTTCTGATCTATCCGCTGAAGGAAGAGGAACGTCCCGAGACAGACCGCGTTTGCTTTAAGGTATCCGCGGATACTGCTGCTGTTGTCTTTACGGGAGACGAAGCGGAGATCGAGGATTTTGCAAAAGAATATTGCGCAAAGCATACAGATCAGCCGCTCATCTGTGCGATCAGTGATGATCAGAGTGGGGATGAGCGACTGAAGGAAGCATACATGAATGCGGAAGAAGCGCTGAGATACGCGCAGCTGCTGGAAAAGACGGGCGTGATCCATTGCGGAGACGTAAAGAGCTCGGGCAGCAATATCTTCCTCGATGAGCTGGAATTCAAGATGATGCTCGGTCTCAGCAAAAAGGATGAACTGCAGAACTGGATCGACCAGATGTATGAGGAGATCCCGCTTACTGCATCCCGTCAGGATTATTATTCTCTCGCGATCTATATCGCGATGCTCTGCCAGAATAACGTCCGCAAGCTTTCTGCGGAAAAGGCGAGCATGATCGTTGATTTTGAAGATGTTCTGCGCGAAAGATCCTTGAAAGGCATCAAGACATGGACGGCGAAGATCATCGAAACAGCCTGCGAGCAGGTGAGCGATAATACACGTCAGAGAAGCATCCTTGAAGTAGAAAAGACAAAGGCATATATCGACGAGCATCTTTCCGAAGATATCTCCATGGCGGACCTTGCGAAGCACGCATACTTAAGCCCCAATTATCTCGGCAAGATCTTCTATGAAAAGCTCGGCATGAGCGTTTCGGAATATATCAACATGCGCAGGATCGAACGTGCCTGCGAGCTGATCCGCAGCGGTAATGCGAAGATCTACGAGATCGCTGAGATGGTCGGTATCCGCGATCCAAATTACTTTAGTTCGCTCTTTAAAAAGATCGTCGGCATCGCGCCGAAGGAATATAAGAGCCTTGTCGGATCGCAGGAGCGGACCAAAAAGATCTGATTCTCATATCCCAATATTTTGAGGATATTTTCAGACAGCCCTTTCACCATTGTGTGAGAGGGCATTTTTTTGCAGGAAACGATAAAATTGCGAAAAAAGGGATTCATTTCACCGAATGATGTGTTATAATGAATACTGCGGAGCATTCTTCCGAAAGAAGTAATTCAGAAAACAGAGGTATGATTATGAAGTTAGTAGTAATGGATGGTTTTACAACGATTCGCGACGGACTGAACTGGGACTGCCTGAAAAAATTCGGCGAGCTCGAGACATATGACTGGACTGACCCCGAGGACGTTCTGGAGCGCGCAAAGGATGCGGATGCGGTATTTACGAACAAGGTTCGCTTCGGCAGAAAAGAAATGGAAGCTCTCCCGAAGCTGAAATATATCGGTGCTCTCTCTACGGGCATGGACCATATCGACAGCGAAGCAGCGAAGGAACTCGGCATCGCGGTTACAAACGTTCCCGCATATGCACAGAGATCCGTTCCGCAGCTTGCGTTTGCACTGCTGCTCGAGCTTTGCTATGGCATCAGAGACCACGTTGACAGCGTTATGAAGGAACACGAATGGGCAAAGCAGACATTCAACTCTTACTGGCTGCGTCCGCTCATCGGTCTTGAAGGCAAGACTCTCGGCGTAGTCGGCATGGGCAAGATCGGTCAGAACGTAGCTGAGATCGGTAAGGCATTCGGCATGAAGATCGTTGCTTATGACGTATATCATGCTGATATTCCCTATGTTGAATGGATGGAAGTAGAAGACCTGCTGAAGGTCAGCGACGTTGTATCCCTGCATTGTCCGCTGCTTCCCAGCACAGAAAACCTCATCAACGAGCGCACACTCAAGCTGATGAAGCCCACGGCGATGATCATCAACACATCCCGCGGCGGCCTGATCGACGAAGCAGCGCTGATCAAGGCTCTTGAAAACGGCGAACTCGCAGGCGCAGGTCTTGACGTTATCAAGACAGAACCCCCGAGAGAAGACGATCCGCTCTATACGACAAAGAACGTTATCATCACGCCTCACATCGGCTGGGCTACTCTTGAAGCAAGACAGAGAATCATCACAACAGTTGAAAAGAACTACAGCGATTTTCTCGCAAATCAGAAATAATCATGAAAAATATTCTCGTGACCGGTGCGGCAGGAGGGATGGGCTCGGCAGTCTGTGAACTCCTCGCAAAGAACGGTTATCGCATTATGGGGATGGACCTGAGATCGGGTTCCATCCCCGATGTGCATTATTATGAAGCGGATATTACCGATGCGGAGTCCGTTAAGGAGGTCTTTCGGCAGATCTCTGCGGAAACGGATCATCTTGATGCGATCGTGCATACCGCGGGGATCTATGATCTGGATTCACTCGTCGAGATGAGCGAAGAGGAGATCAAACGGATCTTTGAGGTGAATCTATTTGGAGCTTATCGCGTAAATAAAGAATTTCTGCCGCTTCTCAGGAGCGGATCGCGGATCATTATAACGACGAGCGAGCTTGCGCCGCTGGATCCGCTGCCTTTTACGGGCATCTACGCGGTGACAAAGGCTGCGCTTGATAAATATGCGTATTCTCTGCGCATGGAACTGAATCTGCTCGGCATAAAGGTGAGCGTGGTTCGTCCGGGTGCGGTCGAAACGAGTCTGCTCGGAGTATCTACGGCTGCACTTGACAGATTTTGCGAGAATACATCGCTTTATCAATGCAATGCCGACAGATTCCGCAGGATCGTAAACAGCGTAGAGGCGCGGGCGGTAAAGCCGCAGGTGATCGCGAAGGTGATATATAAGGCGCTGACCGCGAGAAATCCGCGGCTTATCTACAACAAAAACAGAAATCCGCTGCTGATGATGCTGAATATTCTGCCGAAACGGATGCAGGTATGGATCATTGGATCGATCCTCAGAACAAAATAACAAAAAAACCGCCAATGGAGTGACCCAAAGGCGGTTTGTTTATTTTGTATTATATTGCAAGCTCTGCTTTCAGAACATCGATCGCTTTTTTCAGCTGATCCATGGGGATGTTGAGCGCGGGGACGAGGCGGACCTTATCCTTTGCGGAGATGACGAGCACACCGTTTTCCATGCAGCCGCTGATGACCTCCTTTGCGGGTCGGTCGCAGGCGATGCCGAGCATGAGTCCCTTGCCGCTGACGGCTTTGACACCCTTGGCAGAGGAGAGTTCGCTGACGATGTAATCGGATTTTTTCTTGATCTCAGCGAGCAGAGCATCGTCGATACGGGAGAACACGGAGACCGCACCAGCGCAGGCGATGGGGTTGCCCCCGAAGGTGGAGCCATGCGTGCCGGGAGTATAGACGTTTTCCGTTTTTTCGCTGAAGAGTGTTGCACCGATGGGGAGACCGCCGCCGAGACCCTTTGCCGTGCTGAAGATATCGGGAGTGAATCCGTAGTGCATATACGCATAGAGCGCCCCTGTTCTGCCGTTGCCCGTCTGGACTTCGTCGACGACGATGAGCATATCTTTTGCGCGGGCTGCTTCGACAGTAGCTTTGACGAATTCGGGATCGAGCGAAAGAACACCGCCTTCACCGAGGACCATTTCCATCATTACCGCGGCGCAGTCGTTCTCGTTGATGAGCTTCAGCATGCCGTCGATGTCGTTGGGTTCGGCATAGAGGAAGCCCTGCGTGAAGGGACCGAACTCCGTATGGAAGCTGTCCTGACCCGTTGCAGAAAGGGTCGTGACCGTTCTGCCGTGGAAGCTGTTCTTTAAGGTGATGATCGTGCTGTGGCTCTCGTCACCGTATTTCTGAAAAGCATATCTTCTCGCGGCCTTGATGGCGCATTCATTGGCTTCGGCGCCGGAATTGGAGAAGAAGACCTTGCTCATGCCCGAGCGCTTACAGAGCATCTCAGCAAGCGTGACGCAGGGTTCGGTATAATAGAGGTTGGAGGTATGCTGCAGGGTATCGAGCTGAGCCTTGACCGCAGCGGTCCATTCATCGTCGCAGAAGCCAAACGCATTTACCGCGATGCCTGCGCCGAGGTCGATATATTCCTTGCCGTTTTCGTCCCAGCAGAGAGAACCCTTGCCTTTGACGATCTCAAGCGGGAAGCGGCCGTATGAGCCGACGTTATATTGCTTGTCTTTTTCCTTGAGGTTCATGATAAACTCCTTATTTTACGAACATTGTGCCGATACCTTCGTCGGTGAACATTTCCACGATGAGGGAATGCGGGATACGGCCGTCGATGATGAAGACTTTCTTAACGCCGTCCTTGATTGCATTGATGCAGCAGTCAACCTTGGGGATCATGCCGCCGGAGATGATGCCTTCTTCCATGAGTTTGGGTGCGTCATCGATCTTGAGCACGGGGATGACGGTCGTGGGATTATCCTTATCGCGCATCAGACCGCCGATATCCGTCATGGAGATAAGACACTCTGCCTCGAGAGCAGCCGCGATCGCAGCGGCCGCAGTATCAGCATTGATGTTATAGGCTTTTTCACCGTCATCGCAGCCGAT
>JAZRGP010000359.1:0-7320 GCA_045644225.1 Christensenellaceae bacterium
CGGGTTCGACCTTCATGGGCTTCTGCGGGTCTGTGAAGATGTTCTGTCTCATGCCGTAAAGCGGGAGAGCCTGAGCATAGTTCATACCGCTCATAACAACGATAGAACCGTACTTGCATGTGAAGAGAGCAGCGAGAGCTGTTTCCATTTCGGGAGTTTCAGCATAAGCTGTTACGTCAACGATAGAGGGATAACCGAATGTTCTGTCTGTATCCTTGATAGCAGCGCGGCGGATCTGAACAGCGTTTGCGAAAGCATCCTTAAGAGTTTCAGCAGCAACGTTGATAACGAGGTTCTTGTTGCCGAGACCTTCGAGCTTAGCTACTGTGTCATAGAGAGCGTCGATGTTAGCAGCGGAAACGCCGAGAACTACCTTGTATTCTGTAGCGAGAGCGTTCATTGCTTCAACGTTTTCTTCGTTTGCGCCGTCGAGGATTACGTCACAGCCCTTAGCAGCTTCGAGAGCAGCCTTAGCAGCGTCTGCGCACTTGCAGCCGAGGATCATGGGTCTGCCAAGTTCCTTAACCTTGTTTACGAGAGCAACGTAGTCTTCTGCGGACTTGTCGCAGCAGTGCTTAACGTAAACCATTTCAACGTACATTCTTTCGCCGATACGTTCGTAGTCAACAGCGGGGATAGCAGCGAGCTTAGCGTCGAGTTCAGCAGCTTCCATGCAGTCGCAAACCTTAGCAGCGTACATTGTCTTGGAAACGAATGTCTTCTCATGTCTGGAAAGAACTGTTTCACCGCCGAGCTTGATGTCGCCGACTGTGATCGTCTTCATGGGCGGAGCTGTAGCTTCGGAGAGAGAAGCAACTGCTTCGTCAGACATGTGAGGGCACTTATCGAGAGAAAGCGCACCCTGAGCGACCTTCATAGCGAAAGCCATACATGTGGGGTTGCCGCATTCTTTGCAGTTTGTCTTAGGTGTGAGTTTGAAAATATCAAGACCTTTTAATGCCATAGTAGTGTCCTCCTTATACCAGTGCTTTGATCATCGCAGATACTGTTGCGACGGATTTCGGGTGCTTCAGGATAACAGCGTCGGAGCCATAAGCGAGGCAAGCAACTGCTGTTGTGATTTCCATGCCAACACCACGGTCTTCCTGGGGACCCCAAGCGGGCATATCTTCTTCAGAAGCGAGTGCTTCCTTTACGCCCCATGCATCACCGGCAACGGGTGTAACGATGGGCATCTGGAGCATAGCGTCGTTCTGTGTGAGAGCAGCGCCCTTAACACGTTCGAGTGTGGATACAACGTATTCGAAGCCGTAACCAACTGCTGCTGTACCAACGTTCATAGCGATGTTGTCGCCGGAAACGCCGAGCTGTGTAAGAAGAACGTTCAGCTGCTTAGCAAGGTTGATGTCAACAGCGGATTCTGCGCCGACCTTCTGGCCGTATGCAAGACCTGCAGCTGCGCCAACGCCCTTGTAGTTTTCTTCCTTAGCGGAGAGAACGAGGATGTTCTTGCCCTGGAGAGCTTCAGAGATCTTGTTGAAGAGTTCGGAATCTTTTTCTGCGTTCTTGCAGCCCATGAATGCGAGAGGCATATCTGTTGCTTCTGCAACTGCCTTTGCGATCTCTACGCATTCTTCAACGGACTTGTCCTGACCGTTGGGGTCAGCGCCGTCGAACTTGATGCAGATGAAATCTGCGCCTTCCATTTCGGAAGCCTTCTTAGCCATGTCAGCAACTGTTGTGCAGCCAGCATAGAAGTCTACCATACCTGCTGTTGCGCCTTCAAGACCGAGGTCAGAGATCTCAACACCAACCTTAGGTGCGTTAGCGATCTCAGCATCGAATGCGTAAAGGTTGTTTACGTTCTGGCCGCCAAGAGTGATTGCTTTTTCGCCGCTACCGATCGTGAGTGTCTTGATCGCAGCGTTGAAAACTTGTGCTTTCTTTTTGAATGGCATTTTTGTTTCCCCCTGTGTTAATAAATATTTGTGTTGTTTTATGCAAAGTTCAGCCTTGTCACGATTTCGGCGAGTGCCTTTTTGATCGGCGAATCATCAGGCACCTGTGAACTGGGCTTTCCTTCGGTATCATATTCATATACGAGCTCATCCTGCGGCACAACGCCTACGAGGTCAAGGTCGTATTTCGCGATCTCTTCCTTGATGCCGTCCGCGAGTACACCGTTGGGTGCGCGGTTTACGATGAGCTTTACGCTCTCGGCATTGAGTTTGAGATCCTTGATCATCTCTGCGATCCTTCCGACCGCCTGGATCCCTCTGCGGGAGCAGTCGCTCACGAGCAGGATCACGTCAACATGAGGCAGAAGTCCGCGGCTGATATGCTCCAGACCCGCTTCATTATCGACTACAACATAACCGTAATTGTTTGCATACTTCGCGATCTGCGTCGTCAGCACGCCGTTTACATAGCAGTAGCAGCCTTTGCCCTGCGTTCTGCCCATAACGAGCATATCGAAATCATCGGATTCGATCAGCGCATTATTGAACATCATTTCTGCATATTCGTGCTTGGTCATCCCCGCGGGGATGGGGCTGGGTGTCATGAGCTCAGCCTGCGCGATGTTTTCGCGGATATCGCCGAGTGTCATCTCGACCTCAACACCAAGAACTTCGTTCAGATTGGAGTTTGCATCAGCATCAACAGCAAGAACGGGACCTTTCTTCATCTTGCAGAGCTCACCGATGAGCATGCCGCAGATGGTCGTCTTTCCGACGCCGCCCTTTCCTGCAAAAGCAATCGTTTTAGACATATCTGTTCCTTTCGGCTATTTTTAATTCAGTCATCCAGCGGCGTAAAGGAATATTTCTTCCGCATATCCGCCGTCTGAACATGATAGATTTTTGTTCCATCCTGTAACAGCTCATATTCAAAGGTGCATCCGGGCTCTTCCGCCAGAATATACGCCTCTGTATCGGCGATCTCCTTTTCCGTAAAGAAGATATCGCGCATTTTGTTTCTGCTGCAGGAATTGTATATTTCGAGAACCATTTCATATTTCATGGTCGTTTCCTCCGTTAAACACGCGAAAAACAACGCATAAACATACTGTACATATATAAACGCAAAACATCACTTTTGAAACCGAAAACATCGATTCTTCGGAGCGTTTTTTATAACAAATATCAGCGCTTATATATTCCTGAAAGTTATATCAGTTTGCACGTACGACGACAACGCCTTCTGCGAGATCCGCAGAGAGAAGCGTACCTTCGATCGTGACTTCCATACCCATAACATCGGTGAAAACGAGCTTGCCTTCTTCGTTTGCAAGGATCTTGCTGACAAAGCGGCAGAGTACCTGATCCTCTGTCTGAGTGTTCTTATAAACAGTAGAAAGACACATCTGTCGTTCCTCCTTATTTCATCATTGTTCTGAGCGCTTCAGCGAGCTTTTCGTTTGCTTCGCAGAAGATCTCGATCGCTTCCGCGATCTTTGCATTCGCCGCACCTTCGATGGATTCGGAGAGTTCCTCAAGCTCCATAACATGATGACGGTTGTGGTCGACCATGTATGTCAGCAGAGCGATCGTCTTATCCGCAGGTGTGGGATCCTTGTGGCATCCGCCCGCACAACCCTGGCAGCCGTGAGTATGTTCACCGCAGTGATCGTGGTCGTGACCGTGATCATGTGTGTGTGCATGGCCGTGATCGTGCTCATGGGAGTGAGCATGAGAGTGTTCGTGGGAATGCGTATGTGTGTGTTCATGAGTATGCTCATGAGAATGTTCGTGAGAATGACCCGAAGCGTGCTCGTGAGTATGCTCATGCGCATGACCGTTCAGATGTTCATGGCAGTGATCTGCATTTTCGATATGATGAAAGCGATATTCCATTATTTATTGCCTCCTTTTTGAACCTATTTTTTCAAATACTATTGTAACATGAGCAGTATGATATTTCAAGCAAACAATACTGCCAATTCCTATAAAAAAATTTTCTGTTTCTATGAAACTGTTTTTCACACAAAAAGGGAGAGTCCCCTCTCCCCTTTTTTATTGATCATTTATCCTTCGACTCCATCGGTACAATCGTTACAACAGGCTTTCCCATGCTGTCCAGAAGCGGCGTCAGCCCTCCGGAGTAACCTGCGGTATGATAGAGATAATTCACGCCCGTCTCTCTGTCTACCCATATTTCCGTGGAACCCATGTCCTGCTTATATGTTCTGATAAAGCGCTTTTCCTGCTTTGCCATATGTGCTCCTTAGTGATGCAGACGGATAACTTCGACCTTGGTGATCTCGTCGTGGTGCATCGCAGCGATACGCAGAGATACGTTCTTGAAGTTGACGAGTGCGTCTTCCTTGACTTCCTTATCATGGTTGCCGAGCTCTCTTCTGATCAGATCATCGAGGGAATCGCCGTCGCGATAAGGAATTCTTGTCATAGCGATCATGTTGGCTCTGCGCACGGAAATGTCCGCATTAAAGATCGCATGTTCCTTTTCCTCGAAAGAGTGGATGAAGAGATATTTACGCGTCGCAAATACGACCGCGATCGCAACGATACCGATGAGTGTTTCCCATGTTGCCGTATGCTCTACGACCAGACCTCTCGCGATCGCGAAAAGCAATACCTCGACAACAGAGCCGGGAGTGTGCTTGATCATCATCTTGATGAACTCGATGCCGATAACAAGGCTGAATGCATTTGCAAGGAATGTACTGAAGTTCTCATATTCAAAGGGTTCGCCGTTGAAGATGCCCATATCGAGCACAAGACCGACGATGCCGAGAAGCAGCGCGACGAGAATGATGCCTGCAAGAAGAAGTTCGATATAATTTACGATTCTGCCGATGCGTCTGGTTAAAACAAGTCTCATAAAATATCATATCCTTTTTTAGAAATTCAGGAAAAACTGACGAATCCTGTCATTATCAGTATACCGAATAAACCGATATGTTTCAACGCAAAATAAATGAATCGTGCATATCTCTTGGCTAAAAGTAATGCAAACAAAAATGTATAAATAATTTCTATAGATTTTTGTTTTGCATTCTATAAAAAAGGGTATTAAAATAGGTGCAGGTGTGTTAAAATACACTTACAGTTTACCTATTATTTTTTTGAAAGAGGCTATATCTATGTACAAAATCGTTAGAAAAAAGGAGCTCAATCCCACAGTAACTCTGATGGAAATTGAAGCGCCCATGGTTGCTCGCAAGGCAGAACCCGGGCAGTTCATCATCCTCCGAGTTGACGAAAACGGCGAACGCATCCCGCTTACGATCGCTGATTACAACAGAGAAACGGGCACCATCACGATCATTTATCAGATTGTCGGCGCTACAACAGAAAAGCTGAACCACAAAAAAGAAGGCGAATATCTCCAGGACTTCGCTGGTCCTCTCGGCAGACCCACTCACACCGAAGGCATCAAGAAAGTCGCAGTTGTCGGCGGCGGTGTAGGCTGTGCTATCGCATATCCCGTTGCTAAGAAATTCCATCAGGTCGGTGCGGAAGTTCACGCGATCGTCGGTTTCCGTAACAAGGACCTCGTAATTCTTGAAGACGAGTTCAAGGCTGCAAGCTCCAAGCTCGTTCTCATGACAGACGACGGCAGCTACTGCGAAAAGGGTTTCGTAACAGACGCTCTCAAGAAGCTCATCGACAGCGGCGAGCAGTATGATGAAGTTGTTGCGATCGGTCCCCTCCCCATGATGAAGTTTGTCTCCAAGCTCACAAAGGAATACGGCATCAAGACAGTAGTCAGCATGAACCCCATCATGGTCGACGGCACAGGCATGTGCGGCGGCTGCAGACTGACAGTCGGCGGCGAAACAAAGTTCGCTTGCGTTGACGGTCCCGAATTCGACGGTCACCTCGTAGATTTCGACGAAGCTATGGCAAGAGGCGCTATGTATAAGCCTTTTGAACGTCATCGTCACGAAGAAACCTGCAATCTGTTCAAAATGGAGGTTCAGTAATCATGGCAAATATGTCTTTAGTTAAAAACCCGATGCCCCAGCAGGACCCCAATGTCCGCAATAAAAACTTCCAGGAAGTAGCTCTCGGCTACACAAAGGAACAGGCGATCGACGAAGCTCAGCGCTGCCTGAACTGTAAGAAAAAGCCCTGCGTAACAGGCTGCCCCGTACAGATCGACATCCCCGCTTTCATCGAACAGGTCGCAAAGGGCGAATTCGAAGAAGCTTATAAGATCATCACAAAGTCCAGCTCCCTTCCCGCTGTTTGCGGCCGTGTATGCCCGCAGGAATCTCAGTGCGAATGCCACTGCGTAAGAGGCGTCAAGGGTGAACCCGTTGCTATCGGCAGACTCGAAAGATTCGTTGCTGACTGGCACAACGCTAACGTAACAGAACTCCCCGAAATGCCCGCTCGCAACGGTCATAAGGTTGCTGTAGTAGGTTCCGGTCCCTCCGGTCTTACATGCGCAGGCGACCTCGCTAAGAAGGGTTATGACGTAACAGTTTACGAAGCATTCCACCTCGCAGGCGGCGTTCTCGTATACGGTATCCCGGAATTCCGTCTCCCGAAGGCAATCGTTCAGAAGGAGATCGATACTCTTAAGGCTCTCGGCGTTAAGATCGAAACAAACGTAATCGTAGGTAAGTCCATCACGATCGACGAACTCATGAAGGAAGAAGGCTTCGAAGCTGTATTCGTAGGCTCCGGCGCAGGTCTCCCCCGCTTCATGAACATCCCCGGCGAATCCCTCAAGGGCGTTTACTCCGCTAACGAATTCCTGACAAGAATGAACCTCATGAAGGCTTATCAGGAAGGCAGCGAAACTCCCGTTATGAAGGCTGCTAAGGTCGCAGTTGTCGGCGGGGGTAACGTTGCTATGGACGCTGCTCGCTGGGCAAAGAGACTCGGTGCAGAAGTTTCCATCGTTTACAGACGTACTGAAAAGGAACTCCCCGCAAGAGCAGAAGAAGTTGAACATGCTAAGGAAGAAGGCATCGTATTCAAGATGCTCACAAACCCCATTGAGATCCTCGGCACAGAAGACGGCTGGGTAAAGGCAATGCGTTGTCAGGAAATGAAGCTCTCCGAACCCGATGCTTCCGGCAGAGCTAAGCCCGTTCCCGTTGAAGGCAGCTTCTTTGATCTCGATGTTGACTGCGTTATCATGTCCATCGGTACATCCCCCAACCCGCTCATCAAGGACACAACAGAAGGTCTTGATACTCAGAAGTGGGGCGGCATCATCGCTGACGAAAAGGGCCTGACATCTAAGGAAGGCGTTTACGCAGGCGGCGACGCTGTAACAGGCGCTGCTACGGTTATCCTCGCGATGGGCGCAGGCAAAACTGCCGCTGCAGGCATCGACGAATATATCCAGAACAAGTAATTGATTACATTTAAAAAGAAGTCC
>JAZRGP010000360.1:0-6280 GCA_045644225.1 Christensenellaceae bacterium
GTCTGTTTTGAAAGGTTTATCGCTGCGATACAGCAAAATATAAAAACAACGGGCGAACACAGTTCGCCCCTACAAGCTATTCCCCGCAAATGCGGCAGCATTTGCCTATAAAAGTTTTTGGAGATCCAAGAACCTTTTTACAAAAAGGTTCTTGGTCGCCGAAGGCACCAAGAATAAAAACAAAGGAAAATGACAATGAGAGTAAGAACAAGATTTGCACCCAGCCCGACAGGTTATCTGCACATCGGCGGTCTGCGTACAGCGCTCTATGCATGGCTCTATGCTAAGAAGCACGACGGCGACTTCATCCTGCGTATCGAAGATACCGACCAGAACAGACTGGTTGAAGACGCATGCGAGATCATCTACCGCACGATGAAGGACACGGGTCTGGTTTATGACGAAGGTCCCGACGTTGGCGGTGACTTCGGTCCGTATATCCAGAGCGACCGCAAGGAGCTCTACAGAAAGTATGCAGAAGAGCTCGTGGAAAAGGGAGCGGCATACTACTGCTTCTGCACAAAGGAACGCCTCGACGGTCTCCGCGAAGAAGCGCAGGCTGACGGCAAGGTATTCAAATATGACAAGCACTGCATGAGCCTCACAAAGGAAGAAGTTCAGGCACGCATCGCTGCAGGCGAAGAATATGTCATCCGTCAGAACATCCCCACAGAGGGTGAATCCTTCTACGATGACGAAGTTTTCGGCAGGATCTCCGTTCCCATGAGCGACATGGAAGACAACATCCTCCTGAAGTCCGACGGCTGGCCGACATACAACCTCGCTAACGTAATCGATGACCACCTCATGGGCATCACACACGTCATTCGCGGTATGGAATACCTTTCTTCCACACCGAAGTATAACCTGCTCTACGATGCATTCGGCTGGGAAAGACCCGTTTATATCCATCTTGCTCCCGTAATGCGTGATAAGCAGCACAAGCTCTCCAAGCGCCACGGCGATGCTTCTTACGAAGACTTCATCGGCAAGGGCTACCTCAAGGATGCGATCGTAAACTACATCGCGCTCCTCGGCTGGTCTCCCGCAGGCACACAGGAGATCTTCTCCCTCGACGAGCTCGCTGAAGCATTCGACCTCGGCGGCATCAGCAAATCTCCGGCGATCTTCGACGTCGACAAGCTGACATGGATGAACGCAGAGTACATCCGCGCAATGGAGCTCGACAAGTTCGTGGAAGTTGCGACACCTTACCTCGATGCAGTTCTCGGCGGCGGCTTCGACTATAAGTTCATCTGCAGCCTGATCCAGCCCAGACTGGAAACACTCACACAGATCGCTGAGAAGGTCGAATTCCTCAAGGAAATGCCCGACTACGACATCGATATGTATAACCACAAGAAGATGAAGACCAACCCCGAAAACTCCCTGCCCGTTCTCGAAAAGGCAAGAGAACTCCTCGCAGGCATCGAGGATTACACAATGGAAGGTCTGCACGATCCGCTCCTCGGCCTCGCAGCTGAAATGGGCGTAAAGAACGGTCAGGTCCTCTGGCCCGTCCGCGTTGCGATCAGCGGCGTTCCCGTAACTCCCGGCGGCGCAGTTGAAGTTGCGGCGCTCCTCGGCAAGGAAGAAACCCTCCGCCGCATGGACGTCAGCATCGAAAAGCTGAAGAAGGTGCTTGCTTAAAAGATAATACAAAGACACGGCATCAAAACCGTGTCTTTTTTATGTCTCCGACGGCTTAAACCTTTTTTGTAAAAAGGTTTAAGAATCCAAAAACTTTTGCTGAACAACTGCTATCGCAGTTGTTTGAAATCCATTTAAAAAGCAGAGAACTTAGTTCTCTGCTTTTTTGTGTTGTTAGCATTTAGAGCAAGGTTCATATTTCTTTTTAGCGTCCGTTAATGATATTTTTCTGGGATTCTTCATGTTGGAGCAACTCGGATTGGAATGATATTTTTTTCCGGTTTTAGAAACATATACCATTACTTCTTCTTTTTCCTCTTCTTCCGATTCTTCCGCATCGTCAGTTTTTATCGGTTCTTCGGGAGTTTCGGTTGCTTCGGGTTCGGGCGAATCAACGGGAATAACGACCGCTTCTGGTTCTGTCGTTTCTGTAGGTTCAGGTTCTTCTGTTTCGCTCGGCTCGGAAACTTCTTCCGTTTCTTTGATTACTGTTTCTGTTTTCTGCGGTTCTGACGTTTCGGCAGGCTTTTCAGTTTCCTGCGGCTTTTCGGTTTCTTGCGGAATAACAGCAATCGCTTCCGACTCTTCAAAGTTTTCCTGTTCTTCAACGATCACCTGTTGAACTTCATACGTTTTCACCTCTGCATCAGCAGGCGCAAACATTGCGCTGATCATCGCAATGGTAACAGGAATATAAATAAATGCACCGCCACCAATCGCAACCCAAAACCACCATTTTTTCCAAACAGGTTTTTTCGGCTGATCGTTTTCCTTCGGCTGAGTTGTTGTATTTGATAACATTTGTTCTTCGCTCTTCGGTTTTTTCTGATTTTTTCTAGGTTTGATCCTAAATATCTTCTTGAACAGATAAATAATTCCATAGAACATCGCATACATCAGCCAAAAACAAAGCACGAGCATATACCACATCAGCTTCATCGTCCAGATGAACAGCAATAAGAAAAACATCCAAGGAGCGTTTTTCTTATTCATGCGCATTCCCGCACCCAAGCGGAATTTTCCAAATTTTGCTAAAGTCGTTGACAAACTGATAAACACGGCATTATCCTCCCAGCAGAAATACTGATAAATTTTTATTCAGTATAACATAGAATTCGTTCGATTGTCTACGCTCGTAGACTATACTTTCCTTTTATTCGCATACACTAAATAAAAGGAGTGCCTACGATGATAGAATTTGATAAAAATGCCGCAGGTAAAGTGATTCGCAGACTACGTAATGAAAAAAAGCTTTCACAGGAAGTATTCAGCGGCTTTGCAGGTTTGGCCCGCAGCCACCTGGCAATGATCGAAACAGGCATAAAACAACCAAATTTCGAAACGATTTGGCGTATTGCAATTGCTTTCGATCTTGCCCCGCATCAACTCGTCAAATTGATCGAAGAAGAGGCTTTAAACAATAAATTATAAACTTCCATAGATAATACAAAGACACGGCATCAAAACCGTGTCTTTTTTCTCTTTTATGCGGTCAAAAACAAAAAAATACTGTTCCGGCAGGGAAAAATATGATACTATAAAATTACTAACAAAGGAGCAAATAACTATGGCATTGATCGATAATTGGAAACAGGTTGGCAGAGATTTTAAAGATATCGGCAACGGCAGCGTAAAAGACCTCGGCAAGGGCATCGGCAAAACTGCGAAAGACTTCGGCAAGACCATGCTCAAATCCGTGAAACATACGGCAAACAAGCTCGACGAATGGGTCAACAAGGAAGACGAAGCTGAAGAAAAGACGGAAGACTGATCCACGTTAAAAATTTATGAATCAGAAAAGACACAGTAGTTTTTTACTGTGTCTTTTTTAATGATCATTTTCCGTTGAATTTTTTCTCCAGCTTCGCCTTTGTGCGCTGCAGCGCGTTGTCGATGGACTTTGCTGTGCGGTCCAGCTCCTCGGCGATCTCCTGATAGGATTTGCCTTCGATATACTGCTCCAGCACCTTCTGCTCAAAGACAGAGAGTGTTTCACGGATACAGAGCTCTGTGGACTCGAAGTTCTCCCGATCGATCATAATATCCTCGGGATTCTGCGTCGTTTCGTCGCCCGCGACCGTCTCCAGCAGCGTTCTCTCGTTGTCGTCTTCGTCATAAGCCGCCTTATTCAGCGAAACATAGCTGTTGAGCGGACGGTGCTTCTGGCGGGTCGCTGTCTTGATCGCCGTGATGAGCTGACGCGTGATGCAGATATCCGCAAAGCTGCGGAAAGATACCTGCTTCTCACTGTCGAAATCGCAGATCGCGCGATAAAGCCCGATCATGCCCTCCTGAATGAGGTCCTCTCTGTCCGCACCGACGAGATAGTATGACCGCGCACGCAGACGCACAACGCCTTTATATTTGTTTAAAAGATACTCGAGCGCCGCAGGGTCGTCCTCTTTTGCTCGTGCAACGACCTCTGCCTCGGGGATGATGTCATAATCGATTCTGTTCACAAAAACCTCTTTTTACTTGCCGAGAATATCCTGACGCTTCTTCTCATAAATGAGGATCGCTGCCGCCGCGGATGCATTCAGCGAGCTGACCTTGCCCTTGAGGTCGATCTTGACGATATAGACGCTGTGCTCCTTGACGAGGCGGGATACACCCTCGCCTTCTGCACCGATAACGAGGCAGAGCGCGCCCTTGAGATCCGCCTGATCCGCACGGACACCATCCATATCCGCTGCTGCGATCCAGATGCCGCGTTCCTTGAGCTGCTCAAGCGTATTGACGAGGTTGTTGACGCGGACGATCGGGAGATATTCCTCTGCGCCGCAAGCTGTTTTGCAGGCAGCTGCGTTCATGGCAGCGCTTCTGCGCTTCAGCGTAATGACACCGTGAGCACCGAGTGCTTCTGCGCTTCTGACGATCGCACCGAGGTTCTGCGGATCCTGGATGCCGTCGAGCGCAATGATAAAGGGAGCTTCGCCGCGTTCTTCCGCATATGCGAAGATGTCCTCCATCTCGGAATATTCGACCGAGGGGATCTGCGCCGCGATACCCTGATGATTGCCTGTTTTACCGTTATAGCCGAAAGGCATCGCCATCTCATCGAGCTTCTTCGGAGGAACTTCCTTGATGACGAGATTGCGCTTCTTCGCGAGGTTCAGGATCTCGCGGATGCTGCCATCCTGCGCGGTCTTCGCGACGACGATCGCGTCGATGTCTCTGCCGCTGCGGATCGCTTCCTTAACGGTGTTTCTGCCAATGATAATGTTATTCGTTTCTCTCTTCTCTTCCATTGATGATCCTCTCAAAAAGCTCTTCCAGTCTTGCGTACTGTCCTGTTAAATATAAATATCCGATGACCGCCTCCAGACCCGTCGCCCTGCGGTAATCGATCACGCTCATGTTCTTCGGCACGCCGCTCTTGGCATTTCTGCCGCGGCGGTAGATATCCTGCTCTGCCTCCGTAAAAAGCGGCTCCAGCAGCTCCGCAGCCATCGCCTGCGCATGGGCATTGACCTGCCCTACTGCGGAACGGTGGACGGTATTGATGCAGGCGCCTGTATGTTTCACGATGGTGGAACGGATATACAGATCGTATACCGTATCCCCGAGAAACGCAAGCACGAGCGGGTTTTTGAAGCGTGCATCCATCTCAGAGATGGGCGCAAGCAGTCTTTCTTCTCTTTCTGACAATGTAAGCTTGTCCATAATTCTCCTGTTCCTCATGAAAATGAGGTATTTTTGTTTATTCGCAGTATTTTTCAATGCCTTCCGCGATCGCCGTAGCGATGCGCACCTGATACTGCGACTGCATCAGCAGATGTTCCTCCTCGGGATTGGAGAGAAAGCCGCACTCCACGATCACCGCGGGAACACTGCCTGATTTCACGATATAATAGTCGCCCTCCGCAGCGGTTCGCGGAGAAGCGGGCTCCAGCACGGAATTCAGCGCATTCTGGATCGCCTCGGCAAGGAGCTTGCCCTGCTCGGAACCCGGTGCGTAGAACACCTGCGGTCCGCAGACGCTCACATCCTGCGGAAAGGAATTCTGATGGATGCTGACGGTGAGCAGCTGCCCCGAAGCATCGATGATCTCTCTGCGGCGGCGCATATCCTCGTTTTTGCCCGAGCCGATCTGCTCGGCATCCTCGCGCGTCATGACGACGTCCCATCCGTCCTCGCGAAGCAAGATCTCGAGCTTCTGCGCGATGGACAGATTCAGCGATTCTTCCGCCATACCCTGCGTGCTGACTGCCCCGCCATCGGGCTGACCGTGACCTGCGTCGATGACGATCCGCTGCTGCAGACCTTCGGCAGATGCCGCTCGGGATTCCGCACGCATTAGGTATATCCCCGCAAGGCACATGCACCCAAGCAGCGCCAATGCGGTCAGCAAAATGATTTTCTTCATAATCCGCTCCTTTTCGATCATTCTACAATGATCTTTATGCGAAATCTCGCGAATTATGTGAGTTGCCTTCGGCGACCAGAACCTTTTTTATAAAAAAGGTTCTTGGATCTCCAAAAAATTTTTACAGGCAAATGCTGCCGCATTTGCGCAAAACAGATATAACTGTGTTCGCCCGTTATTTATGTTTCATGGCAATAGAATCTTAGTGATAAACCTTTCCCCATAGACAACCGCGCAGCGGTTGCCGAAAAATTCGAAGGGCGG
>JAZRGP010000361.1:0-5694 GCA_045644225.1 Christensenellaceae bacterium
GGCGGCGGCGTGTGTCAGCTCTCCTCCACCCTCTACAACGCGGTCCTGTATGCCGATCTGGAGGTCGTGGAGCGGCGCAATCACAGCATGCCTGTTCACTATGTGAATCGCGGCCGTGACGCCACCATCAATTCCGTAGGCAACATCATCGACTTCAAGTGGAAGAACAATACAAACTCTCCCGTTATCATCATTGCTTACACGGTCGGCTATGAACTCTTCGTAGACGTTTACGGCGAACCCTTCGCAACAGATGAATATGACGAGATCAGACTGACATCCAAGAAGCTCAGCTCCATCCAGCCTCCGGGTGAAATGCAGTACAAGCTCGTAGCAGGCAAGCCTGCAACGTACAGCAAGGTCATCGTTCCCCGCAGAGTCGGCTCCAAGTGGCAGTCCTACAAGAACTACTACAAGAACGGTGAACTCGTTAAGACAGAAAAGCTGGATACTTCCACGTACAGAGCATATGCAGGTGTGACAGAAGTCGGTCAGCTTCCGGATGCATCTCCTTCCGCATCTCCCGAGGCTACACCCGAGAAGACACCCGAAAAGACTCCTGAGAAGACTCCCGAGAAGACTCCCGAAAAGACTCCGGAACCGACTCCCGAGCCCGATCCCGAACCGACTCCCGAGCCCGAACCCGATCCGGAACCTGCTCCCGAGCCCGATCCCGAACCTGCTCCCGAGCCCGATCCCGAAACCTGATCGCAGGAACATATAATTACACAGAATTAAGAGATCCGCATAAGCGGATCTCTTTTCTCTTAAAAAGAAAGGGATAAAATTCAGCGGAACAGAGAAACTTTTTTATGTATGGAAATACGTTTTTTCTTTACAACAAAAACAAAAAGATATAAAATATTTGTATGATTTCCGTATATTCGTTTGCGGAAATATCTTTGACACGGTTTATCAATTTTCAGGAGGAAAATAGTATGGATACAAACAAAAGACCTGATTCCATGGAGCGCATTACGACTGTTGAGCTTGCTGAGCAGTTTATCGCTGAGCAGGTAAAGGCAGTTCGCGAACAGGTTGGCGATAAGAAGGTTCTTCTGGCGCTCTCCGGCGGCGTAGACAGCTCTGTTGTAGCAGCGCTGCTGATCAAGGCGATCGGCAAGCAGCTTGTCTGCGTACACGTTAACCACGGTCTCATGCGTAAGGGCGAATCTGAACAGGTTATCGAAGTATTCGGTAAGGAACTGGATACAAACCTGATCTATGTTGACGCAACAGACAGATTCCTTGATCTGCTGGCAGGCGTAGATGAACCCGAAAAGAAGCGTAAGATCATCGGCGGCGAATTTATCAAGGTCTTTGATGAAGAAGCAGGCAAGCTCGAAGGCATCTCCTTCCTTGCACAGGGTACGATCTATCCCGACATCCTCGAGAGCGACGGCGTAAAGGCACACCACAATGTTGGCGGTCTTCCCGAAGATATGGAATTCGAACTGGTTGAACCCGTTAAGCTGCTCTATAAGGACGAAGTCCGCGTAGTTGGCGAAGCACTTGGTCTTCCTCATGAGATGGTTTACCGTCAGCCGTTCCCGGGTCCCGGTCTTGGCGTACGCTGCCTCGGCCCGATCACAAGAGACCGTCTGCATGCACTCCGCGAAGCTGATGCGATCCTGCGCGAAGAATTCGACAAGGCAGGTCTTGCTGGCAAGGTATGGCAGTACTTCATCGCTGTTCCCGATACAAAGAGCGTTGGCGTAAGAGATGACAAGCGCTACGTTGGCTGGCCCGCGATCATCCGTGCCGTCAATACGACAGACGCAATGTCCGCAACGATCGAAGAGATCCCCTATGAGATCCTTCACAAGATCACAGCACGCATCACAGCTGAAGTAGAAGGCATCAACCGCGTTCTCTACGACCTTACTCCCAAGCCCATCGGCACTATTGAGTGGGAATAATCAACGAGCGCTGCCTGAGGCAGATGAAGCGAGTTGATTATTACGCAGCGGTCGATAAAATCGAGTGAAGCGAAGATTTTATCGGGCACCGCAAGCGGGGCTCCGCAGTAATTCAAGGGATCTGAATACCATAATAGGAGCACGAACAAAATACTTAAACAAGAGCAATTATGCCCGAAAACCCTGGTAACACAAGGCTTTCGGGCATTTCTGCAATTAAGGAAATTGTGAAAAGGAATAGTTGCAGGTGGCTATGATGCTTATAGAAAGGAGAACAAACGTATGTATGCAATAATCCGTGAAGGTGACGGCAAGTTTTATACTTCTATGGTTTTCGGGTATTATAAATCATCAGATGATTCTGACTATAAAAACAGATTTTGGATCGTTTTGAATAAAGCGAAAACCGCTTTGGTTAAACAACATGTTTTACAGCAAAATACCAAATACTTAATTCCAATGGTTTTAATAACCGATGCAGACGAAAGTGGATGGAACAAAATCAGTGAGAACGAAGAAAGTGTAGATTTCTTGCCTACAGTTGAATTACTATCCATGATTGATAGTGACACCGTCCCGAGAGAATTGACACAAAAATGTATTGAGATGGATAGTGCATATAAGTTTGAATCTATCCGTACTATAAACACAGCCGATGACATTCGTGACTTGGAATGGGTTTCCGGTGGTTTTCATGATGCGTTTATCACAGAGAAAAAAGAAAGTGAAAATTCTCTCTACCTTCTTTTCGACGGAACTTGGGGCTGTAAAATCGAGGTTTGGTTTGAGGGTGACATTTCCTATGATACCTCAAGCAGAGATCCAGAAGAATTTGATCCTTATTGGTTTGGTAGTACTGTGAAAATCGACAACGGATTTGTATATCTTATCGATGATGAAGATATTTCTGTTAACGAAATTAGTTCGGGCTACTGTTGGTTTAAGGCAAGAACTATGAAATACAGAGTAATTCCAAATTAACAACCCCACAACCACTCGGTACCATCCCGCAGCCAATTTTGAAAATTTTCTGCAACAAAAATTTTGATAAATGGAACAACGGGCTTTCACGGGTATTGCAAGTCAAAATGATACCATTTTGATACAAAATATGATATGATACAACGGTAGGAAGGAAGATCCTGCCGTTGTTTTTATATGGAGGGAAAGATGTATTCACGGGCATATGTCGAGATCACGAATATCTGCAATATGAACTGCTCCTTTTGCCACGGACATTCGCGCGGACCGCGACGGATGAGCAGGGAGGAGTTTTCGCATGTGTTGGGGCAGCTTTCGGGGAAGACGAACTATGTCTATTATCACCTGATGGGAGAGCCGCTGACGCATCCTGAGCTTCCGCAGTTTCTAAAAATGGCGAAGGAGCGGGGATTTCGATCCGTGATCACGACGAACGGAACGCTGCTGAAAAAACGCGGAGAAGAGATCATCTCCGCAAGACCGCATAAGGTCAGCATATCGCTGCACAGCTTTGAAGGGAATGATACCGCGGCGCATCTCAAGTATCTTGAGGAGGTCTGCGGCTTCGCGGAGCAGGCGGCAGATGCGGGGATCATCGTGGTATTCCGACTTTGGAACAGAGGCTGCGATGATGAGAATAATGCAGTCACAGAGGAATTTCTCAAGAAACGGCTCGCAGGTGAGTGGGCAGAAAATACGCGGGGTTACCGCATCCGCAAAAAGCTCTTTCTGGAATGGGGAGATCGGTTTGAATGGCCGGATAAAGATGCGGAGGTTCAGGATGGAGAGACATTCTGCTATGGACTGCAGGATCACTTCGGGATCCTGTGCGACGGAACGGTGGTTCCCTGCTGCATGGACAGCGACGGCGTGATCGCATTGGGAAATGTATTTCAGCAGGAGCTGGAGGAGATCCTCGAGTCGGAGCGAGCAAAGGCGATGACGGAGGGATTTGCCTGCAGAACGGCATCGGAGGAACTTTGCCGCAGATGTGCTTATGCAAAAAGATTTATATAAAAAAGTTCACAGGATCAGCTGTGAACTTTTTTATTGCGGAATATTTCCGTCAGGAATGCTGCGCACGGTATTCGCGCGGAGTGATGCCGTTCTTCTCCTTGAATTTATTATAGAAGAAACTGCTGTTTTCGTAACCGACGGCATGGATGATGGATTCCACGGGCAGCTTGGTCTTGGAGAGCAGGTATGCTGCCTGCGTGAGCTTCTGCTCGGTCAGCAAGTCTTTGAAATTCTGCGCGGTATACTTTTTCAGCAGGCGGCTGACGGTATAGGGCTTGAGATGAACGCTCGCGGAGAAATCCTCCAGAGTGCCGTTCTTGTAGTTGGATCGGATGTATTTGAGCGCCTGAAAGACGAGGTTCTGGTCATACTGGCTCTTGTATTCGCGGTTGATGCTGTCCGCGAAGTTCTGCAGATTGAGGAAAAGAAGCCCCATGGAAACCTGATTGATCGTGCTGGTGTGGGATTTGTTGTTGAGCAGCAGCCAGATCATGCTCTCGAGGATATTCTGCACGGGCAGAGCATCCTTCACGCGGAAATGCAGGTAATCCGAGATGCTGGTGTCGGATGAGAGCGTGGACACGATAAACTGAAAGAGGATGTTATCGTCGTCGATCATCTTCATCGCGGTATCGAAAAACTCGGGCAGGATGATGAAGTTGATGGCGATATCGTCCTCCTCTGCGGTGAGGATCTCGTGAGAAGTGTTCTGATTGAGCATGAGGATATCGCCCGTGCGCAGAAAGACGGTCTCGCTGTCGTTGATGATATGCGTTGTTGTTCCGCTGCACATATAGATCATCTCGACATAATTATGGCTGTGTCGGGGAAAATGTATAAAGCGGGTGTGCGGACGGATCTCGATCAGCTTGTTTTTATCGAGGAGCTTTCGGCTGTCCACGATAAAGGATTCCTCGGAGGTATAGAGTTCTTTCTGTACGCTCGGGTTTCCGTCGAGGATCGCCTGCTCTTCAGCGGTGATTTGCTTCAGTTTATTCAGCAGATCTGCGTTCATGCGATGCCCTCCAAAAGTAACTTTGGTTAACTGTTAACATTATAGCATACTTTGCAAATAAAGTCCTACTTTTTTTTATTTTTTGTCCTAAAATCATCGTGATTGGAGTGATACGATAAAATCACCAAACGAATGGAGAAAAATAGATGAAATATTATCTGGCAGTTGATATCGGTGCTTCCAGCGGCCGTCACATCCTTGCGCATATTGCTGACGGAAAAATCGTTCTGGAAGAGATCCACCGTTTTGCAAATCAGATGCATCGTGATCCCGAGAGCGGAAAGCTCTGCTGGGATGCTGAATATCTCTTCGGAGAGATCCTTGCGGGTATGAAAAAGTGCAAGGAACTGGGTATGATCCCCGAGAGCATCGGCATCGACACATGGGCAGTTGACTTCCGTCTGCTTGATGCGGATGAAAAGCCGCTCGGTCCCATCGTTGCATACCGTGACGACAGAACACAGGGTATGGATGACGAAGTATATAAGATCATCCCCTTGGAAGAGCTTTACGGCAGAAACGGTATCCAGAAGCTGATGTTCAACACGGTCTATCAGCTGATGGCAGTCAAGCAGCAACCCCCTGAGCTGCTGGAAAAGGCTGAAAGCTTCCTGATGGTGCCCGACTATTTCCATTATCTGCTGACAGGCAAGATGGGCGTGGAATACACCAACGCTACTACGACGCAGCTCGTCAATGCAGAGACAAAGGACTGGGATCACGACCTGATCGACAGACTCGGCTATCCGAGAAAGATCTTCC
>JAZRGP010000362.1:0-3110 GCA_045644225.1 Christensenellaceae bacterium
GGGAATCGCCGGCAGTTTATGTTAAGCTATGCTGCCATTGTAGACAGTATCGCGTCGGAGAAAAAGAAAAACCTTTCCGGACAGATGAGTTTGTTTGATTTCACGGACGAGGGCAGGGAATTCGCAAAAGTGACTCTGCCGAATGTTCCCGAATACGATCACAGACAGATGCTTGCATACGAAAAGGACAAAACGGGTCTCTACATCAGCGGACATCCGCTGCAGGAGTATTCCGCGTATCTCGACAAGCAGAATGAGACGATCGCGCACATTCTGGAAGCGGAGCATGACTTCTCGCTTGCGACAAAGCTGGAAGGCAGGATGGTCGACCTTGTTGGTATCGTATCCTCGGCAAAGGTGCGCACGACGAAACAGTCGCGCCAGCAGATGATGAATGCTGTCCTCGAGGATATGACGGGTTCTATTGGGGTGATACTCTTCCCGAAGGTGTTCATGAACTACGGTGACGTGATGCTTCCTGACAGGATCGTTAAGATCAGCGGAAGAGTCATGATCAACGAAGAAGGACCGCCCGAACTGAATATCGAACGCGTTTCGGTATTTAAACCGACTGACATGCAGTACATCGGCAAGAAACTCTTCGTACGCATCCCGACGGAGGATATCGAGCTTGTGCATCAGCTGAAGGAGATCTTAAGAAGATATCCCGGAGATCAGCCGACGAGGCTTTTCGCGGCGGATACGCGCAAGCAATATTCCATCGCAGGAAGGGAATCCGTAACGTATTCCGATGCTCTGATCGAAGAGCTGAGGAGCAAGTTCGGCGAGGAGAACATCGTACTGAAGTAAAAAAATCGGGCAGGATTTTATAAAAAAATTTCCTGCCCGAAAAAATATTTTTTTTGCAAAAATGGTGCATATTTTGCTCAAAATGGCAAAAAAATCGCATAACAATGGGAAAATTCAGTTCTTAAAAATTTTTTAAAAAAAGTATTGACAAATCATACCTGAAGCGGTATTATATACACGTTGCTGATGCAGTCAGCACGCAAACGAAAGTGTGCGGGCGTGGCGGAATTGGCAGACGCGGTAGACTTAGGATCTATTGCCTTGTGCGTGAAGGTTCAAATCCTTTCGTCCGCATCAATAACCATGCGGGAGTAGTTCATTTGGTAGAGCGCCGCCTTGCCAAGGCGGAGGTGGCGGGTTCGAGCCCCGTCTTCCGCTCCATTTTTTTTAAGGCGCCATGGCCAAGTGGTAAGGCAAAGGTCTGCAAAACCTTCACTCACCAGTTCAAATCTGGTTGGCGCCTCCATTAAAAAGCACTTGCATCAGCAAGTGCTTTTTTTTATTCTGTGTGCCGTAAAAATAGAAAAATCCCATCCATAGCCGATGGGATTTTTTTATTTACTGATTATTTAATGCATCATGCAGCGCTGCGATATGCTCAGGCGTCGTTCCGCAGCAGCCGCCGAGGATATCTGCGCCGAGGGACTTCAGGCGGAGCATATGCTTCGCGAAGTCTTCGGCACCCATGGTGTAGCGGACGTTGCCCTTTGCGTCGATCTCGGGCATGGCTGCGTTGGGCTTGACGATGAGCGGAAGGTCTGTGCGGGAGCGCATCGTGGAGATGACTGCCTCGAGCTGGTCGGGACCTGCGGAGCAGTTGATGCCGACGGCATCCGCACCGAGCGCTGAGAGCGTCTCTGCTGCGTCGAAGGCATTGCCGTCGAAGATCGCTTCGCCATCTGTGGAAACCGAGAGCGTACAGAGGACAGGGAGCTCACAGACCGCCTGAATGGCCTGCAGAGCCGCGACGGTCTCTTCGATGCCCATCATGGTCTCTGCGACGATAAGATCGACTCCTGCCGCGCTGAGCGCCTCTGCCTGCCTGCGATAGATATCAAAGGCCTTCTCGAAGGAGAGATCGTTCTCTGCGACGAGCGGCTTGCCGAGCGAGCTCATATCGCCTGCGACGAGGGCATTACCGCCGACTGCCTCGCGGGAGAGCCGCACGAGATCGCGGTTCAGTTGCTCTACGCGGCCATCAAGACCGAACATGCTGAGCCCGAGTTCATTTGCGGTAAAGGTCGGCGCATAGACGATGTCGCTGCCTGCGCGGACATAAGCCTGCTGCAAGGCGGTGAGATGCTGCGGACGGGAGAGGTTCCAGCGCTCTGTGCTGATACCGCGGGGCATGCCTGCGGCATAGAGGTTTGTGCCGGTCGCACCGTCGAGCAGAAGTGTCTTGCTGCGGACAAGTTCACGGAAAGCTTCTTTTTTCATAAATAATTCTCCTTATGCGCTGATCTTTGCCGCTCTGCCGCGGAAGAAAGAGACTAAGCTGAAAACGATGAGATGGATCGTCACGACGACGGGGCCTGTCTGGAAAGAAAGGATGCTCGCGAGGAACAGCCCGATCACAAAGCAGATGACCGAGAGGATGGCGGAGCAGATGACCGTGCTTCGGAAGCTTCTGCAGAGGCGCATTGCCGTAAGAGAAGGGAAGATGACGAGCGCAGAGATCATCAGCGCACCCATGAGCTTCATGCCGAGGACGATGGTGACGGCGCACATGCCCGCGATGAGCATGTTGTAGAGCTCTGTGCGGATGCCTGTCGCCATTGCGAAGGTCTCATCGAAGGTGATCGCGAAAATGCGGTTATAGAACAGTATGAAGAGCAGCAGGACAGTCCCCGAAAGGATGATGCTGAGGACGAGATCCTTATCCGTCAATGTAATGATGGAAGAGGAACCGAAAAGGCTGCCGCAGATGTCGCTGGAGCGGGATCCTGAGAAATTGTAGATCAGGCTGCCGATCGCGACGGCACCCGTGGAGATCACGGCGATCGCGGCATCTCCGCTCATCTTTCCGCGCTTGCTCATGCGGAGCAGGAGATAGGCGGTTGCGATGACGATCGGGAGGGTGATTTCGAGCGAGAATTCATTGAGATCCAGCACGGTCGCGACGGCAAGCGCGCCGAAGCCGACGTGGGAGAGTCCGTCGCCGATCATGGAATAGCGTTTCAATACAAGGCTGACGCCCAGCATGGATGCACAGAGGGAGACGAGGATGCCCGTAATGAGCGCGCGGATCAGCACGCTTACGATGACGGGATTGGAGAAAAGTTCATTCATACGTTTACACC
>JAZRGP010000363.1:0-5331 GCA_045644225.1 Christensenellaceae bacterium
CCTCCGACTTGCCGCCTGTGCGCTGAACGGTAAAGCGGAGTCCTGTGTTATAGTCTGTGACGACGGCTCTGTCTCCGATGGGGAATGCCTCGGAAACGATCTTGCTCCAGTCATAGAGGTCGCCTGCCTTTGTAGTGACGATCTGACCCTTGCCGTAGATAACGGGCATATGGGAATTCCCTGCGGCACGGCGGAGATCCGATGTAAAGAGCTTGAGGTAGGTATCGTATGTCAGTTCGCCCGTAACGGAAAGCCCATTGCGCGACTGAAAATTGCGCACGGCGGATACCGTCAGGTCGGCATATTTGCCCGTCGGACGGAAGTGGATATAGCCGAGATCATACAGACGGCGCTGGATGACCGCAACATAAATGCCCGTGTCGTTCTTCACCATGGGGAACTGATCCGTGACGGAATTTTCCGCGGCAAAGACGGTGACGGGTACGGTGATCAATATAAGCAGACATGCGATAAAACAAATAAGTTTTTTCATACAAACCTCCATTGTTTATTTTATCATCCCGACAGGCTCGATTCAAGAATAAAGCAATATTTTAACAGATTATTCAAAACACAAATACTTGTATATGACGTAAATAAAATGTATAATAGTTGTGTATAAAATTTTTTATGGAATAAAGAGAAAACGGAGAAAGCATGGCCAAGAAAAAAACAACCGCGAAAGGAAAAAAAGTGATCAAAGCTGCACCGAAGCCCAAGACGGACAGAAGCACGGAGATCTTCGGAGTGATCCTGATCTGCTTCGGCATCATTTTCGGGATCGCAGTATATTCCGATCACAGTATTCTGCTGCTGGATGCACTGCATACCTTTGCATTCGGTTGTTTTGGTCTGTTCGGATATCTCTGCCCCGTTGTGACGGTCGTGGGCGGCGCATTGCTGATCTTTTTCCGCAAAAAGGAAAAGCAGCCGCTGCGCGTTGTGCTCGGGATCCTTGGCATCCTCTCGATTCTTGCGATCATTCACTTCTGCAGCAGAGATTTTGACTTTGAAGATAAATACGGCGAATTCCTCCGATACAGCTATCTGACATGCGGCGCTGAGCAGATCGGCGGCGGTGTGATCGGTGCGCTGCTTGCATGGCCGATATGCGGACTTGTAGGCAAGGTCGGCGGCGTGATCATTTACCTCTGCGTGGTGATCATCAGCGTGATCGTTGTGTTCGATATTTCGCTGAAGTCCGTTGGAGATAAGGTGGGCAGCAGCATTGCGGCGCGCCGCGAGGAAATGAAGGCGAAGAAGATCACCGCGGCGGTTCCCGAAGAGGACGACGAGGAAGATCTCACGGATTTCTACGATGAGTTCCCCGTGGATGAGATGCCCGAACCCGTGGAGGAAGAAGATGAAGAAGAGCCGTTCGTGCCTGCTTCGCCGATCCCGCGCAGAAAACACGAGCGCGAACCCCGACAGAAGAAAACAAGAGTAAACAATAGCTACATGCTTGAAGATACCGAGGAAGCACCTGCTATGCCCGCACAGAGGGAAGAACTGCCGCAGGATGCAGAACTCACGATCATCGGACAGGACCTGCACGGGAAATTTGAAACTGCTTCCAAAAAGCGCACTCCCGCAAAGCCGCAGTGGCCGCAGCTGGATGTAACGGAACGGCCGCAGGAAGCATTCGTCCCCGAGGAAGAACCCGAAGAAGACGATTTCCCCGAAGATTTCGAGCAGGAACAGCTTCCGCTCTTTGATGCGGATGAGATGGGCCTTGCGAAGGAAGAACCCAAGAAGCCGCCGAAGAAGAAAACTCCCGCAAAGCAGGCATACCGTCTGCCGCCCGTGGAGATCCTCGCGGTCAATAAGAGCAACGTAGACATGCGCTCTGCGAAAAACGAGATCGAGACGTATTCGCAGATGCTGGAAGATACGCTGGAAAGCTTCAACGTTTCCGCAAAGGTCATCAATGCGGAACGCGGACCCAAGGTCACGCGGTATGAACTTCAGCCTGCACCCGGTGTCAAGATCAGTAAGATCCTCGGTCTGCAGGATGACATCGCACTGAACCTCGCTGCGGAGAGCATCCGTATCGTGGCGCCCATCCCCGGCAAGGCTGCTGTCGGCATCGAACTGCCGAACAAGGACCACGGATCGGTCATGCTGAGAGAGCTCGTGGATGCGCCTGAGTTCAAGCGCATGAAAGGCTCGCTGATCTTCGCTCTCGGTAAGGACATCATGGGTCAGAATGTTTATTCCGACCTCAAGAAAATGCCGCACCTTCTCGTTGCAGGCACGACAGGCTCCGGTAAGAGCGTCTGCCTCAACACGATCATTATGAGTATGCTCTACCGCTCTACGCCCGACGAGCTTAAGTTTATGATGATCGATCCGAAGCGCGGTGTTGAAATGGCAAAATACAACGGACTGCCGAACCTGATCATCCCTGTAGTCATCGAGCCCGCAAAGGCGGCAGGTGCGCTGCAGTGGGCAGTCAGCGAGATGATCTCTCGCTATAAGCAGTTCACGCAGTTTGGCTCCAAGGATCTGGAACGCCATAACGAAAAGCTGAAGGAAAAGGGCTTCAAGCCCCTGCATAAGCTCGTCATCATCATCGACGAATTTGCTGACCTGATGATGATCAGCTCCAAGGAAGTCGAAGATGCGGTATGCCGTATCGCACAGCTCGGCCGAGCAAGCGGTATCCACCTCATCATCGCAACGCAGAGCCCGAGAGCAGATATCTTCACGGGTCTCATTAAGGCAAACGTTCCGTCGCGTATCGCACTGACGGTCGGCAACGCGCTGGAAAGCCGCATCATCATGGATGCGAAAGGCGCAGAGCAGCTGCTGGGTCAGGGCGACATGCTCTTCCGTCCTGTAGGTGAGAAGGCGACGCGTATCCAGGGCTGCTGGGTATCCGATCCCGAGATCGAGGCGGTCGTAGAGTTCCTGAAGGAGCATTCTCCCGCGGAATACGACGAGAGCATCGATGCGCATATCGAAGAGCTTGCGGAGAAGAAGACCAAGACAGAAGTAAAGAGCAGCAACGACGACGGAGAAACATCCTTCGGCGACGATCTCACAAAAAAGGCGATCGAGATCGCTGCGGAATATGAAGGTGTATCCGCATCCATGCTGCAGCGCAGACTGCGCGTCGGATATGCGAGAGCGGCAAGGCTCGTGGATGAGCTGGAAGAGCTCGGTGTGGTCGGTCCTGCGGACGGAAGCAAGCCGAGACAGCTGCTGCTGACGAGAGAAGACTGCATCCGTCTTGCAAATGCGGATGAATTTATGGAGGAATAAAACAGTTTCATGATTACGATCGGAATGGTATCGCTGGGCTGCCCGAAAAACAGGGTAGACGGGGAGCTTATCATCGGTAAACTGAAAGAAAAAGTCGCTTTTACGGGCATCCCCGAAGAAGCTGACGTCATTATTGTAAATACCTGCGGCTTTATCGAAGCGGCAAAGCAGGAATCCATCGACACGATCCTGGAGATGGCGGAACTCAAGGAAACGGGCAGCCTCAAAGGCCTGATCGTTACGGGATGCCTCTCCGAGCGCTATCGCGACGAGCTGATCCGCGAACTTCCCGAAGTCGATGCGTTCCTCGGTGTGCATGCATATGCGGAGATCGCGGAGGCAGTCGAGAGAGTATGCGCCCGCGAGAAATTCGTCAGCTTCTGCACGGAAGATGCGACAGCAGAGGACTTTACGGAGCGCGTCATGACGACACCTTCGTATTCCACATATATCAAGATCGCAGAGGGCTGCAGCAACCGCTGCACATACTGCGCGATCCCTTACATCCGCGGCGGGCTGAAGAGCCGTCCCATGGAAGAGATCGAGCAGGAGGTAAGGCACTTTGCGGCAAAGGGTGTCAGCGAATTCATCCTCGTAGCGCAGGATACCACGGATTACGGCAAGGATCTTTACGGTTCTCCGAGGATCGTGGAGCTGCTGGAGCGCCTTGCTCCCATCGAAGGTGTGAAGTGGCTGAGACTGCTCTATGCATACCCCGAAGGTGTTACAGACGAGCTTCTGGAATGCATGGTGAAGCACGATAACATCGTGAAATACATCGACATTCCCATTCAGCACTTCAGCACGAAGGTCCTGCAGCGCATGCACCGCAGAGACACGCGTGAATTCGTATATGCGACGATCGAACGCATTCGTGCCGCACATCCCGATTTCGGCGTAAGAACGACGCTCATCGCGGGATTCCCCGGGGAAACGGAAGAGGACTTCGAGCAGCTGAAGCAGGGTGTTATCGACCTGAAGTTCGATAAACTCGGTGTATTCGCATATTCTCAGGAAGACGGAACGCCTGCGGCACGCATGGACGGTCAGCTCCCTGAAGAGATCAAGGAACAGCGTGCGGCGGAGGTCATGGAGCTGCAGCAGCCCATCACACTTGCGGCAAATCAGGCACGCATCGGCAAGGTCGTGGAAGTTCTGATCGAAGAGCGCCTCTCCACGGGCTATGCGGGCAGATCCTATCTCGATGCTCCCGAGATCGACGGTGCGGTCTACGTCAAGACAGACGAAGCACTCGTGATCGGTGAATATTATTCCGTTCGCATCACGGATGCGGATGAATATGACCTGATTGGAGAACCGGTATGATCAAAAAACTGCCGAACTGGCTGACAACATTGAGAATGTTTATGGTGCCGATCTACGTCATCATATACTATATCGGATTTGAGAACTGGAACTACTGGGCGATCGGCGTATTCATCGTCGCGAGCCTGACGGACATTCTGGACGGATATATCGCGAGAAAATACCAGTGTGTATCCGACTTCGGCAAGCTGATGGATCCCATGGCGGACAAACTGCTGGTGCTTGCGGCGCTGATGATCATTCTGGATTGCGGCAGGATCGAAGCATGGGTGGCGCTGATCATCATCGCGAGAGAGTTTATCATCTCTGCATACAGACTGATCGCGGCGACAAAAGGCATCGTGATCCAGGCGGGATGGTCCGGAAAGATCAAGACACTTACGCAGGATATCGGCTCTGTCGTCATCCTGCTGAATGCACCGTATTTTATTACGGCAGGCAAGATCATACTTTACATCAGCGCGGCGCTGTCGGTATGGTCCTGTGCGGAATATATTCTCAAGAACAAAACCGTTATGACGGGTGAACTGGAAATGAAGGAGAAGGAAGAATGATGGATAAACAGAAAGCATTGGAAACTGCACTGCTGCAGATTGAAAAACAGTACGGCAAGGGTTCGATCATGCGCCTCGGCGATGCGAATTCCAACATGAATATCTCCGTAATTCCCACGGGCTGCATGGAGCTTGACCTTGCGCTCGGAATCGGCGGCCTGCCCCGCGGCAGCATCATCGAAATGTA
>JAZRGP010000364.1:0-1420 GCA_045644225.1 Christensenellaceae bacterium
CCCCGAAGAACTCTTCGAGATCGGCTTCGAGGGATATCTCACGGCAGGCGGTATCTGCGTCATCGAATGGCCGCAGATCGCCGATGAATACATCCCCGAAGATGTCCTCTCCGTCACCATCGAACGCGACGGCGCGGACACGCGCATCATTACCATAGCGAGGTAACTTATGCTCATCTTATCCATCGATACCACCGGCGGAGCCTGCTCTGCCGCTCTCATTGAAAACGAAAAGATCCTCTGCGAGCAGTATCTCCACGACCGCATGACGCATTCGCAGAACCTCATGCCGCTTGTGGATGCATGCTTCGGAAAAACAGGCAAATCCGTTGCGGATGTCGATGCATTTGCCGTTGTGACGGGCCCCGGCTCCTTCACAGGCGTCCGCATCGGTGTGTGCGCGGTCAAGGGCTTTGCGCAGGTCGCAGACAAGCCCATCGTCGCGATCGATACGCTGGAGCTGCTTGCACAGAATGTCATCGGCTTTGACGGTATCGTCTGCCCCATCCTCGATGCACGCAGAGGTCAGGTCTATACCGCATTCTTCCGAAACGGTGAACGCATCTGCGAAGACTTTGCGGACGATATTTCCGTAGTTGCGGAAAAGCTCCGCGGTGAAAAGGTCCTCTTCCTCGGCGACGGCGCTCCCGTCCTCAGAGAAAAGATCCTCGGCATCCTCCCCGATGCACAGTTCGCACCCGAATACTTAAATTATCAGCACGCAGGCTTTGCCGCAAAGATCGCTGCAAAGAAGCTTGCCTGCGGCGATACGCATACCGCTCACAGCGTCCTGCCGAACTATCTCCGCGACAGTCAGGCAGAACAGCAGAAAAAGAAGGTCCGCCATGAATCTTGAGATCCGCTATGCAACCGAAGAAGACGTCGAAGCCATCGCAATGCTGGAGCAGGTCTGCTTCCACACGCCCTGGCCCATCGAGTTTATCTACGAAGACGTCTGCATCACCAAGAACACTTACCTCATCCTGCAGGAAGACGGCGAGACCATCGGCTATGCGGGAATGTGGATCATCCTCGACGAAGCGCACCTCAACAACATCTGCGTCCATCCCGACCACCGCGGCGGCGGAAAGGGCAAAAAGCTGCTCCGTGCGCTCATGCAGGAGGCTCTCGAGCGCGATGCGGAAAGCATGACTCTGGAGGTCCGCGTCAGCAATGCCGTTGCGATCGAGCTCTATAAAGATATGGGCTTCGAGATCGAGGGCATCCGCAAAAAATATTATCAGGACAACAACGAAGACGCATATATCATGTGGAATAAATCCCTTGCACAGTCCCTTGGAGGCAATGCATGAAAAAGAATATCTGCTTTGATTTCAGCAACATGTCCTCGGTGGATATTTCCCGAGAGATGTCCGCATGCGCGGATATCTGCGCTGCGCTGGAAGAAAAGCGTCCTCAG
>JAZRGP010000365.1:0-2523 GCA_045644225.1 Christensenellaceae bacterium
GTAGTTGCTGCATGAAAGTTTTTGGATTCTTAAACCTTTTTACAAAAAGGTTTAAGCCGCCGGAGGCAACTTCATGGAAACAGAGTGTGTAGTCCGTTTTATGGGACAGTGCCTTCATTATAATAAAGACAAGATAAGAAATGAAGGAGGTTCTGATAAAATGAAAAAAGGTATGAAAGAGCTTTACACGGTGCTTGTACGCAAGGATGAAGAGATCGGCATTTGTGCGATGGATGTGCTGAAATATGCCCTGGTCGCGATCGTGATGATCGGTTCGATGCTGCTGCTGACACGGCTGATCGGCTTTGCCGCTGCCTTTGCTGTCACGATCCTCTCGGTGGGAGCGATCGCAGCAGGGATCTGTTTTTGCATAGAAGAATAATAAAAGCGCCGCACGGGATCATGCGGCGCGTTTTTTTATTTAGCGGATCATGCTTGTCTTGACCTTGGGCTCCAGTACGGGAGGCTCGATGCCTGCAGCCTTGGCAGCCTCGAAGGACTTGAGCATCCATGCCATGTTGTCTGCGAGGACACGCATGGTATGCAGACCTTCTGCATCCTGCTGAGCTTCTGCGGCATTGTTGCCGTGGATGCTGTTCCAGTAATCGGAAGGAACGACGGGCATGCAGGAGATGGTGAAGTATTTGTTCAGGCGGTCGAACGTAGCGCTTGCACCGCCTCTGCGGCAGCTTGCGACGGATGCACCGACCTTGAATGCGAAGGACTTTTTCGCATAGAATACGCGGTCCATGAATGCTGTTGCCATGCCTGCGGCACCTGCGTAGTGGACGGGAGCGCCGATAACGAGGCCGTCGGCTTCGTTTACCTTGTCGATCATTGCGTTTACACCGTCAACATCGCCGAAAGCACAATGGAATGTGCCGTTTTTGCGGCATGCATTGCAGGCGATACAACCTGCGACGGGCTTTGTGCCGATGTGTACGATCTCGGAATCGATGCCGTGAGTTTCGAGCTGCTTTGCGATCTCCGCAAGAGCAGTATAGACGCTGCCGTTTTCATGAGGGCTGCCGTTAAAAAGAATGACTTTCATTGTTTATACTCTCCTTTTTCTGTTTTCCTGTAAAAAATTCTTGAACGCAGGGATGTCATTGTTGATGACGAGCTCCTGCGGGAAGTTCTCTTCCGCGAGGATGCGTGCGGCGGTCTCGAAAGTGCCGATGGCATACTCGATATGCGCGTCGCTGGAGACCAGCACAGGCGCGTTGTATTTCCTGCAGTATCTGAGCATGGTCCTGCAGTTTTCGATGGGGTCGATGCGTCTGCCCGGGGATTCCAGAGAGTGGTTGTTGACCTCCAGAAGAACGTGCTGCTCAGCGGCGGTTCTGGCGAGCTGCTCGTAATCCAGCGGACAGCGTGCGTCGTCGGGATGGCTGATGACATCGACATAAGGGTTCTTCATCGCAGCGATGTCCGCAGCGGTGTTTTCTTCTATGGATCCGATCTGATAGCCTGCTTCATAGTGGATGCCTGCGATGCCGATATCCAGCTTTTTCAGGCATTTTTCGGGAAGATCGAGCGTGCCGTTATGATCGAGGATGTTGATCTCCGCGCCGAACATCAGCTCGATGCCGTAAAGCGTACGCGGGATGATATCGAGTTTGCTGAAATACAGCTCGGAGCAGCTGCCTGGGATCGCGGGGCCGTGCTCCGTGATGCCGAGAAGCTCGGTTCCGTGCTCTGCCGCGAAGGCTGCCATCTCCTTGATGGTACTGTAGGAATGCCCGCTCGCGATGGAGTGCGTATGCATATCCATTTTATAGATCGGCATAAGTTTTGCCTCCTTTGCCGTTTGTACATTTCTGTTTTTTATTATCCTATCACACTTTCGGGGCAAATAACAGTGATCTGATAAAAATAATGCGAATAAATTGTAAACTTCGACAAAATAATCTTTATTTCCGCACAAACCTTTGATATACTGTTTGTATCATGGGCATTTATGTCCGTATGTATATTTTAACAAAGGTGAAAGAATGCATGACATGTTCTGAAAAACGGAACAATTTCATAAAAATCACGGCAATGATCCTTGCGGCAATGCTGATCATGGGAGGCGTATTTGCGATGCTCCCCGCGAGAGCTGAGGCAGCGGGAGAATACAGCACGATCCGCGTTCGGCTGAATCTCAGCGACAGCAGCCAGAACGTTGCGGTCAAGGGCAATTATACGGTAAAAGAAGACAGCTCGATCGAACTGAAGAGCGGAAAGACATATACCGTAGCGGTATCCTCGGGAAAGATCCGTCTGTCGGGCAACGGCATCGATAAGACGCTCTCCTCCGTGACATTCGTACGCGGAAAGTCCAAGGAACTTTCGGATAATCTCCTGAAGATCGGCAGTTACAGCTATCTCGGCAACATCAAATTCACGGCATCGGGCAGCAGCGTCCGCGCGATCAATACGATCGATCTGGAACAGTATCTCTACGGTGTTGTTGCGGCGGAGATGGGCAACGGTTTCCCGCTGGAGGCGCTGAAGGCGCAGGCGGTCTGTGCGCGGTGC
>JAZRGP010000366.1:0-1503 GCA_045644225.1 Christensenellaceae bacterium
TATACACGCGTGATCGAAGCGGTCGATGCGACGAAGGGGCAGGTATTGCTCAACGGCAAGAAGATCATCGAGGCGTTCTTCACGGCATCGAACGGCGGTCAGACGGAATCCGCAGGCAATGCATGGGGCGGCGGCGCGACAAAGGATGCGCAGTATCCGTACCTGACGGTCAAGGATGACCCGTATGACATCGATTCCTGCCTGGATAAGAGCAATTACGAACAGAGATACTACGTTCCCAAGGATCCCACGGAAAAGAGAAATTCCGAAGGAAGATACTCCAACTCCGTGCTCAACGATCTGCAGGAAAAGGCATACGAAGCACTCAAGGAAGAGCACGAACTGGAAAAGATCAGCGACATCAAGATGATCAAAATAACGTCGCTGGAAAACGGTCAGAAGCGCTACACATCCTCCAAAAAGAGCATCAGCTATGTGGATGCGACAGCGGAAATGACGGTCGAGCTCCCTGACGAAACGCAGGAGAACGTGAAGGTCACGATCACGCTGATGAAGAAGAGCGGAAGCTCCTATTCTCTCACGCATGACTACATGAACGGCAAATTCCGCTTGCGCTACGTGACGGAAACGAAAAACGGATGGTACGTCAATAACAGACGCTACGGTCATGGCGTAGGGCTCAGTCAGATGGGCGCAAAGAACATGGACGAAGCGCATGACAAGGGCTATAAAGAGATCCTTGAATTCTATTATCCCGAAACAACGATCAAGACGCTGGAAACGGGCGGTGCGGATGACTCGGACAACGGATCCACAGATCAGCCCGAATATACGGTCAAGGATAAGTTTGTCAGCGGGATCAAGGTCGGCACGAAAACGGCAGATTTCCTCGAGGAAATGAACGTCGGCGGCGGAGCATATAAGCTCTATTCCGCAGAGACCGGCAAGGAGAAAAAAGACGGCACGGTCGTTACGGGTGATATCGTAAAAGATTCCGAAGGAAAACGACGCTTTGCCGTGATCTACGGGGATCTGGACGGCGACGGTGAGATCGCACTGACAGACCTGCTGCGTGAGCAGAAATACATTTTGGAAATATTGAAGCTGGACGAAGCCTTTAAAGAGGCGGCGGATGTGACAAAAGACGGATCGGTGAATATTGCGGATCTGCTGCGCATCCAGAAGCATTTGCTTGGCGTGACGGAGATCACGCAGTAATAAAGGAGCGGTTATGAAAAGATTAACGGCGGTCCTGCTTGCGATCATGATGCTTGTCCTGCCTTCTGCGGTTTTTGCAGAGGGCGCGGCAAGCCTTTCCTTTTCAGGAGATACCACGGCATATGTCGGAGAGGTATTTGCGGTAGTGGTAACATTTTCCGCAGAGGAGAACATCGCAGCGCTGCAGGCAGAATTCACTTATGATGACACGACGGTGCGCTTTCTCTCGGGCGGCAACTCCGCGCAGGCTGAGGGAGGAACGGGAAGCATCACGGGAAGCGGCGGTGCGCAGAGCCTTTCGTATTCGCTGGAGTTCCGTGCGCT
>JAZRGP010000367.1:0-1487 GCA_045644225.1 Christensenellaceae bacterium
CCAGTGCAACTCCTTTACGCGTGCAAGAACCCTCAAGGATAAGTACGCGCTTGCTTTTGAGGATGCTGACGTGGTAATGGTTCCCGAACTCTATCCCGGCAGAGATATCGATACCGGTGATATCCATGCATCCGACCTCGTGGAAGCGATCGATGCACATTCTCATAACTGCATGCTCATCCCCACATTTGAGGAGATCCGCGACTATGTCCGCGCAAATGCAAAGCCCGGTGATATCGTGCTGACGCTCGGCTCGGGCGACGTTGGCAAAAAGACAGCGATGCTGCTCGAAGACTAATTACATCATATATAATATATAGAAGAAACTGTCGGTTTTCGGAACGATGCGAAGATCGGCAGTTTTTGTTTTTGTCGAAAATAGATATGGCGGGATGGAAAAAAGCATGCTATAATAAAAAATACGAACGATTAAAGGAGGAAATTCGAAGAAAATTCGGATTTTTGAAAGTGATATGAAAACGAGCAAAAAGGAAAGGATCTGTGCGATCACTTCGATACTGACGGACAACCCGAATGTAGTTTATCCGCTTTCGTATTTTGCGGAGCTTTTTGATGCTGCGAAATCCACACTCAGCGAGGATATCTCCGTGATCAAGGAAACTTTGCCGAGAATGGATATGGGCGAGATCGAGGTGCTCTTCGGTGCGAACGGCGGTGTTAAATATATTCCGATGATCAGCGATGAGAAAAAGGCGAAGATGCAGGAATTCCTCGTGGAACGACTCTGCGATCCGTCCAGGATCCTGCCCGGCAGCTTCATCTATACCGCGGATATTTTCCTTTCTCCGAAATATGTGAAGATGTTTGCGCAGATCATCTGGAAATACTATGCACAGACGTCTCCTGACTTTATTATTACAGTAGAGGCAAAGGGTATTCCGCTTGCGATGGAAGTTGCGCATCTGTTCGCGGTTCCGCTGGTCGTCGTCCGCAAGGAAAACAAACTCACGGAAGGCAGCGTCGTAACGATCAACTATATCTCCGATTCCTCTCGCCGCATGCAGACGCTTTCGCTTTCCAAGCGAGCTGTGCAGGCAGGGCAGAAAGCCATCATCGTCGATGACTTTATTGCAGGCGGCGGCACGGTAAAGGCGGTCGAAGATCTGATGAAAGAATTCCATGTGGAGGTTCTGGGCTGCGGGGGCGCGATCTCCAAAAAAGATCCTGAGAAGAAAAAGATCGATGATTACAAGAGCGTGATCGTGCTGGAAGACGTCGATGCGGAAAACAACAGGATCCATGCATATCCCTGGGAATAAAAAATATTAAAACAGCTAAGAAAACTTAGCTGTTTTTTTGTGCGATTTATACAAATACAGAAGAAAAATCGACATTTTTCAAAAAAATTCAAAAAAGTTTCGCGAACGAATTTGTAATATCTCTGATCGAATGTTCGGAAAATAAGAACGAGATATGTCGCGCTGAGGGAAAAAGGGAAAATAGGGATCAGGGAGCGTGCGGCAATA
>JAZRGP010000368.1:0-5933 GCA_045644225.1 Christensenellaceae bacterium
GCACGACCTGCCGCATCTTTAACTGGGATCATCTCATGATGTTCCTGCCGCTGATCTTTGTGGGCGGGTTTTATGCGGTGTCGCTCGTCGTGCTGGCGATCACGGCATGGCTCGTATGGGAGCTGTGCATCATGATGTATCCCGAGAGATACAGCGAATTGACCAATGCTGCGCTGAAATGTTCGGAATGTACCGATAAACTTTGCACACAGTATTGCCAGAAATTAAGATGAAAAATTATAGGAAAGAACAGCGGAAAAGCTGTTCTTTTTTTGATTTATCGGTTTAAAAATGCATGGATATCTGCTATAATATATAAGGTTAATTCAAATTCGCAAAAAATTGAATCTTATGGAGGAAATTATGATCTATCATTCTAAAGATATGGAAACGAGCGCAGTATTGAACGTGGCTTTCGGAATGTGCACGGCGGCACGCACGGCACCCAAGGCAAAAGGTATCGACAACATCAAAACAATGGTGCTGACAGGTGCGGATAAGGATGCGCTTGCGGATACGATGGATAAGATCGGTCAGTCGGATGCGACGAGAGCATTCTTTGCACGCGATGCGAAAAACGTCCGTGCGGCGATCGCAGTCGTGCTGATCGGCGTTGATAAGAAATATGCAGGGCTGAACGGCTGCGGTATGTGCGGTTTTGAAGACTGCGCTGCATGCGCTTCCGCAGGCGGCAGATGTGCATTCAACACCATCGATATGGGCATCGCGATCGGCTCCGCAGTATCCTATGCTGCAGATCACCGCGTAGACAACCGCGTAATGTTCTCCATTGGCAAGACATATATGCTGGAACATCCCGAAAGCAATATTCTCTGGCACGGTATTCCGCTGTTTGCGACGGGGAAGAGTCCCGTATTTGACCGCGGCTGAGCGCTGCCGCGAAGCCCGCGCCCTTCCGCTTTTTTCTCTCGACTCGGATTGTGCGGCGTATCGTCGGAGCAAGCTTTCCGGCCACTATCCTGCAGCTGCAGGATGTAAGGACCGCGCCGCTGCTCCTCCTCTCCCAAAAAAGGCACGCTGCGCTACCACCTTTTTTGGGGCCCGTAAAGACATCTCCGCATCTCGCTCGGAAAAAAACGAAAAATCGAGGGCTATCGGCAGCTCGAGAAAAGTAGGGTAAACGAGCGCTGCCGCGAAGCCCACGCAGAGTAAAACACCGTCTCGGTGGTCTGACAACTTGAAGATATACATGGGTATAAAAAAAATATATCAATACATTGATTATTTTATCACAATTCTATTTGACGGAAGTGATGAATTATTTTATACTTAAGTTGTATGCGTATATACTAAAGTCGGAATGGCTTTAAAAATTACACTTGATAAAGTTTGATGAATTCAGGAGTATTTAAAAACATGAGTAAAATCAAAACGGCGAAGGAAGTTGCTGCTCTGATCCAGAACAGCAAGGTATATTGTGTCGAAGGCTTTGTAGGCGCAGGCCAGGCTGACGAAGTATTAAAGGCGATCGAAGATCGTTTCCTGGAAACAGGCGAACCCAAGGATATGACACTGATCTACTCTGCAGGTCAGGGTATCAAGACGATCAACGGCGGTACAGACCGTCTCGGTCACGCAGGCCTCACAACAAAGGTAATCGCAGGTCACTACAACCAGGCTCCTCAGCTGCAGGAGATCTGCATGGCAAATCAGGCGATCGCATATAACCTCCCGCAGGGTGTTATCGCACAGATGTACCGCGACATGGCTGCAAACAGACCCACGATCTCCAGAGTCGGCCTCAAGACATTCGTTGACCCCAGACTCGACGGCGGTAAGATCAACGACGTTACAAAGGAAGATATCGTTCACCTCGTAAACATCGGCGGTAAGGAATACCTCCATTACGATCAGATCGAAAAGATCGACTATGCGATCCTGCGCGGCACATATGCTGACGAAAAGGGCAACGTAGTTCTCGATCACGAAGGCTGCATCCTCGGCGTTCTTCCCATTGCTCAGGCAACAAAGATCCGCGGCGGTAAGGTAATCGTTCAGGTAGAAAGAGTTGTCAAGAACGGCACACTCGATCCCAAGGACGTCCGCATCCCCGGTATCTACGTTGACTATATCGTTCCTGTTTCCGATATGCAGTATCACAGACAGACAACAAACATCGCTTATGATCCGTCCCTCTGCGGCGAAGCATATATCCCCATGGATGACCCGGCGATCAAGCCCCTCGACGTAAGAAAGGTCATCGGCAGACGTTGTGCGATGGAACTCACAGCAAACTCCATCGTAAACCTCGGCATCGGCATGCCCGAAGAAGTTGCTTCCGTAGCAGCAGAAGAAGGCTGCGCTGATACAATGACTCTTACAGTAGAAGCAGGCCCCATCGGCGGCGTTCCGCTCTCCGGCTTTGACTTCGGCGTAGCGATCAATGCTGACGCGATCATCGACTCCGCAGCTCAGTTCGACTTCTATGACGGCGGCGGTCTTGACCTCGCAGTTCTCGGTCTTGCAGAATGTGACGGCGCAGGCAACATCAACGTTTCCAAGTTCGGTCCCAGACTCGCAGGCTGCGGCGGCTTCATCAACATCACACAGAATGCGAAGAAGGTAGTCTTCTGCGGTACATTCACAGCTAAGGGCCTTCAGCTCGAGATCGGCGACGGCAAGCTCACGATCGTTCAGGAAGGCGCTAAGAAGAAGTTCGTAGAAACTGTTGAACAGATCACATTCTCCGGCGAATATGCACTGCAGGTCGGTCAGCCCGTTCTCTACGTTACAGAACGTGCGGTATTCCGCCTCACAAAGGACGGTATCGTTCTTACAGAAGTTGCACCCGGCGTTGACATGCAGACACAGGTCCTCGACCTCATCGACTTCGACGTTAAGGTAGCTGACGACGTTAAGCTGATGGATGCAAGAATCTTCACAGATGCGAAGATGAACCTTGTAATCGAATAATCGAAAAGTATCGGCTTAAAAATATAAAACTGCAGAGGAATATTTAATAAATTGACTCTGAAAGTAAGGAGAAAATATGCAATTTTCGATTAATCCCGTAATCAAAACGATGGACAGCGCAAAGGAGCTCCTCAGCGCATATAACATCGGTGAGAGGGACTTAATTGTAACAAATGAATATGTACTGATGCCTCAGATCGATGCTGTTCCCGAAGGATGCACAGTTGTTTTTCAGGAAAAATACGGCAGCGGTGAACCGTCGGATATCATGATCGACGGAATGCTGGAAGCGATCCGCGGCAAGGAGATCGACCGTATTTTTGCGATCGGCGGAGGCACGGTGCTGGATATCAGCAAACTGTTCGTATTCGGCGGTGATTACGATTGCGAACAGATCTATGAAAAGGGAGCAACGCTTCCCAAGCTGAGAAAACTCATCGCGGTTCCCACGACATGCGGAACAGGCAGTGAGATGACGGGTCTTACGATCGCGGAGATCACAAAGAAGCACACAAAGCTTGGTCTTGCGGTTCCTCAGCTTTTCCCGAATGAAGTAGTGCTGATCGACAGCCTGCTTTACTCTCTGCCCTATGGTGTATTTGCGACAAGCTCTATCGATGCGCTGATCCACTGCGTTGAAGCATACGTATCCATCAATGCAAACCCCTATACCAAGCTTTTCAGCGAAAAGGGTATTCGCATGATCCTTAAGGCATATAAGGATATTCTCGCACACGATAAAGCACCTGAAGTGCTCAAGGCAAACATGAAGGATCTGCTGATCGCTTCCAACTTCGGCGGCATCGCATTCGGCAATGCGGGTGTTACGGCGGTCCATGCGCTTTCCTATCCCGTTGGTGCGAACTTCCATGTGCCGCACGGTCTTTCCAACTACATCATGTTTGGCGCGGTAATGCGTGCGTATGCCCGCAAACAGCTTGATATGACAGAGCTGGAAGCAATGATCCGTGAAGAACTCGAGATCTCCGAAGAGAAGAACGCCTGGGATGAATTTACAGGATTCCTGGATAAGATCCTCGCGAGAAAACCGCTTGCGGAATACGGTATGACTGAAGAACATCTGCAGAAATTCCCTCCGCTTGTAATTGAAACACAGCAGCGAATCCTCAAGAACCTGCCTGTTGAACTTTCTGAAGAAGATTACAGAGAGATTTATAAAGAGTGTATGTGAAAAAAGGAGAAAAACAATGAAAACCAGAGAAGAATATTTTGAGAGTTTAAGAAAACTGAATCTGAAAGTTTACATGTTCGGCAAGCTGGTCGAAAATCCCGTGGATAACCCCGTGATCAGACCTTCTCTGAACTCTGTCGGCATGACATTCGAACTTGCTAACGATCCTCAGTATGAAGATCTTATGACAGCTACATCCAGCCTCACAGGTGAGAAGATCAACCGCTTCACACACCTCCACCAGTCCACAGACGACCTCATCAAGAAGGTTAAGATGCTCCGTCTCCTCGGTCAGAAGACAGGCGCTTGTTTCCAGAGATGCGTAGGTATGGACGCTTCCAACGCAGTATTCTCCACAACATATGAAACAGACGAGAAGTACGGCACAAACTACCACGAAAACTTCAAGAAGTTCTGGACATACATTCAGCAGAATGACCTCGTAGTTGACGGTGCGATGACTGACCCCAAGGGTGACAGATCCCTCGCTCCCTCCAAGCAGGCTGATCCCGATGCATTCCTCCGCGTTGTTGAAAGACGCCCCGACGGCGTTGTTGTTCGCGGTGCTAAGGCTCACCAGACAGGTATCGTAAACTCTCACGAAGTTCTCGTAATGCCCACTATTGCAATGAGAGAAGACGACAAGGACTATGCGATCTCCTTCGCAGTACCCACAGATTCCGAAGGCATCTTCATGATCTACGGCAGACAGTCCTGCGACACAAGAAAGCTCGAAGAAGGCGCTGACATCGACCTCGGCAACAAGCAGTTCGGCGGTCACGAAGCTCTCGTAATCTTCGACAACGTATTCGTTCCCAACGACAGAATCTTCCTCAACGGCGAAACAGACTTCGCAGGCATGATGGTAGAAAGATTCGCTGGCTACCACAGACAGAGCTACGGCGGCTGTAAGGTAGGCGTAGGCGACGTTCTTATCGGCGCAACAGCTCTTGCTGCTGACTACAACGGCGCATCCAAGGCAAGCCACGTTAAGGATAAGCTCATCGAGATGACACACCTCAATGAAACACTTTACTCCTCCGGTATCGCTTGCTCCGCAGAAGGTGCTCCCACAAAGGCAGGTAACTACCTCATCAACCTTCTCCTTGCTAACGTCTGCAAGCAGAACGTAACAAGATTCCCCTATGAGATCGCAAGAATCGCTGAAGACGTTGCAGGCGGCCTCATGGTAACAATGCCCGCTGAAAAGGACTACAACACAGCTGAACTCCGCCCCTACATCGAAAAGTATCTCGTAGGCGTTGACGGTGTTCCGGTAGAAAGCAGACTCAGAGTTCTCCGCCTCATCGAGAACATCACACTCGGTACTGCAGCAGTTGGTTACAGAACAGAATCCATGCACGGCGCAGGTTCTCCCCAGGCTCAGCGTATCATGATCGCAAGACAGGGCAACATGGAAATGAAGAAAGAGCTTGCTAAGAACATCGCAGGCATCAAGGAGTAATGAAAACTGCCTATATCAAGTTTTGCGGCGGATGCAACCCGCGATATGACCGCGGTGCGCTCGCCAAGGAACTGAAGCAGAGATTTGACGGCAGGGTCGCGTTCCATGCGCACGACACAAGCAATTCCTATGATATCGGCATCGTTATCCAGGGATGCGAAAGGGACTGCGTACAGACGAAGAACCTCGCAAAAGCCGATCATATGATCGTGATCCGCTATGAGAGCGATCTCAGAGATGCGATCAAAACGATCGAAGAGCTCTGCTGAAAAAGTAATGACAGAAAATCACCGAAGGAAACTTCGGTGATTTTTTTGATCGGGAGAAAAAGCATTCCGCTAT
>JAZRGP010000369.1:0-7193 GCA_045644225.1 Christensenellaceae bacterium
CGATATCTTCGCGAAGCAGTTCTGCAATCTGTTTCGGAACAAATACGTAGTATTTTCCTTCCTCTCCGTCGCTGTCCGCATCCTGCGCACTGTAAAATCCTCCTTCCTGAGAAGTCATCTCCCGCAGCACATATTCTGCTGTCTTTTCTGCAATTTTCAAATATATCGGTTTTTTGGTAATCTCATAAGCACGGCAGTATGCAAGCATAAGCAGCGCATTATCATAAAACATCTTTTCAAAATGCGGAACAAGAAAACGGCGATCCGTGGAATATCTGCTGAATCCGCCGCCAATATGATCAAACAATCCTCCCCGATACATCTGCATAAGCGTTTTTTCAACCATATTCAGACATTCCGCATCTCTGTTTTTTTCATAATACTTCATCAGAAAAAGCAGATTATGTGCCGCAGGAAATTTCGGCGCACTGCCAAAACCGCCATACTTCGCATCATAACTGCGCTTATATTGTTCCACAGCTCTTTCGACCAGCTCGAGGTCCGCACTTTCTCTGTAAAGCATCGGTTCCTGTCTTATCGCATCCACCATTTCCTCAGATGCACTTAAAAGTTTATCTCGATCCCGTTCCCACGCAGCGCTGATCGAAAGCAAAAGCTCTTGGAAACCGATTGCGCCATAGCGCGATGTCTTTGGAAAATATGTTCCCGTAAAGAACGGCTTCTGCTCATGCGTCATAAATATACTCGTCGGCCAACCGCCGCTTCCTGTCATTCTCTGGCATACCGACATGTAAACACTATCGATATCCGGACGTTCCTCTTTGTCTACTTTTATAGAAATAAAATATTGATTCAGTATTGCCGCAATTTCTTCATCCTCAAAACTTTCATGCGCCATAACATGACACCAATGGCATGTACTGTATCCAATGCTTAAAAAAATCGGCTTATCCTCTTTCTTCGCTCGTAAAAAAGCCTCTTCACACCACGGATACCACTCCACCGGGTTTTCAGCGTGCTGCAGCAGATACGGACTGGTCTCATTTTTTAATCTGTTACTCATCTCAAATCGCTCCTAATTGCTTTTTTCTCTTTAGTATGAGCTTTTTGAATTTTTTCATGTTCAGAAAAGCCGTTACACAAAAACAAAAAAGCACCCAAGCTCTTGGGTGCTTTTTGTTTGCGCATCGTTGACAATATAGATACACTTTCTTCCGCTGTCTTTTTCAGACAGCCAGCCATTTTCGGTCAAACATCATAAAACCGGACTCCCCATCATTTACTCATTTGCCGTATCAAACAATATTGAAATATTCGTCCCCTTTCCGCATTCACTTTCCACGGATATCTTCCCGTGGTGATACTGTGCAGCATGTTTCACGATAGAAAGCCCCAGGCCCGTTCCGCCGGATTGTTTGGAGTGGCTTTTATCTACACGATAAAACCTTTCAAAGATTTTGTCCTGATGTTCCGGAGGGATCCCGATCCCCGTATCCTGTACGCTCAACAGCACTTCATCCGGCTTCTCAATAATTGAGATCTTCACGCTGCCGTTCGGTTTGTTATATTTTATTGCATTGTCGCAAAGATTATAAATGATCTCATATAACAATCTGCGAATTCCGTACACAGCGCCTTCATCTCCCGTAACATCAAGAGTAATGCCCTTTACTTTTGCAGCATCGCCGAGTATCTCGCAGACTTCATATGCAAGCGTTCTGAGCGGCACCTCTTCTTTCGGCATTTCTGTTCCTTCATCCAGCTGAGATAAGCGGATTATATCGTCAATCAGGAAAACCAGTCGGGACGCTTCTTTGCGGATGTTTCCAAGAAAGCGAGGTATTTCATCCTCCTTTACAATCCCGTTTTCAATCAACTCTGCTGAACCGATGATCGTCTGCAACGGAGTTTTCAGCTCATGAGAAACATTTGCGGTAAACTCCCGACGGTGCTTTTCCGCATTCACTTGTTCAGTAATGTCAAAGGCAAGAATTACTATGCCGTGATTATTTCTGTCGGCATCAATGCGGTTCAGATCAAACTGAAAATCTCTGCCATTTTTATTTTCGCGGAAATCAGCGCTGCCCTGTGTTTTAGCTTTTTCCAATGCCAGACGCATATTCTGTTTGCGTTCAATCGTTAGAAAATCTTCACCAATACAGGATTTTCCGATGCCAAATAACTCCTTTGCAGCAGGGTTGATACTGAGAATTCTGCCCGTATGATCGAGAAGAACAAGCGCTTCCTTCATATTACAGGTGATCTGATCAAACTCATCCTGTTTCTGTTTTAAAGTCAGCATTTTGTTTTTGATTTCCAGATGCTGCGCATGGATACGGTGAAGCAGGGGGGCAATCTCTTCGTAGGCATTATTATCAAGCGGATTTTCAAGATCCAGCTTATTCAAGGGTTCCACAACCTTTTTTGCCATGCGATGCGCCAGCCACAAGGAAAGAATCAATGCAATTACAACAACAACTGCAATCGGCTGCAGCATCCCCAGCACAAGAAGTAGCGCAGTAGCACGGCTGACCGAAATACGCAATACGCTGCCGTCGCTCAACCTGACTGCTTCATAAATCGTCTGTTCCGTAAGTGTCGCGGAACGACGCACGCTGCTTCCGCTCCCGGATACAAGAGCTTCTTTGATTTCTTCGCGATCTCCGTGATTTTCCATGGCGGATTCATCCGCATGACTGTCAAAAATAACACTTCCGTCGGCGCTTACCCATGTCAATCGATAGCGATCAGAATCCAGTTTTTCAAGATAACGCTCTCCAAGTTGTTCGGTTGCACTTGCCGCCAGGCTCAATTCATCTTTCAGCTGCGATTCCTGCACTCCGCCAAAATATTGATAAAGGAAACCCGTAATGATAACAAGCCCTGCTGCCATAACCAAAACAGCAACAGTAAGGATCGATTTGAATATCTTATTTGTCATAATGAGCCTCCCAGCGATAGCCTACATTGCGCACCGTTTCAATCATTTTTCCATAATCACCTATTTTTTGACGCAATGAACGGATGTGGGTATCAAGTGTGCGTGAATCTCCCATATAGTCCATATTCCAAACCTGCGAGAACAGTTGTTCTCTGGTGTAAACCATTCCCGGGTGGGAAAGGAACATTCGGAGTAATTCAAATTCTTTATAAGTAAGCTGAACTCGGCTTCCATCAGTAATTACGGTATGCTCATCAAGATTTACGATCAATCCGCCTGCTTTCAGCAGTTTTGATACCTGCTGCGGCTGGCTGCGGCGCAGAACCGCCTTGACTCTCGATACCATTTCCATAATGCTGAACGGTTTTACAATATAGTCATCGGCACCCAGATCCAAACCGTGGATCCTGTCGTATTCCTGACCTTTTGCAGTTGCCATAATAACGGGAATATCGTCATATTCCGAAGACTGCTTCATTTTGGTCAGAAGTTCTATCCCATCCATCCCCGGGAGCATAACATCGAGAATGACCAGATCAGGTTTTTCATTCTTCAGTGCTTCCCAGAAAGAAAGTCCGTCTTCAAATCCTTTTGTTTCAAATCCCGCGGAATTCAGCGCATATATTTCAATATCACGGATACCTGCATCATCTTCTACGCACCATATCATTTTCATATCTCCTTATGTATCCCCGTTATGGAGTAGATCACCCATTCGGCAATGTTTGTCGCGTGATCCCCGATACGTTCAAAATACTTTGAAATCATCAAAAGGTCAAGCGCAAATTCACCGTCAACAGAATTTTCCTGTATCAGCATCATAATACCGTGCTTCACTTTAAGGAAATAATCATCCACCACGTCATCACGCTCAATGACACTCCTTGCAAGATCGGTATCTTTTCTGACAAAAGCATCCACGCTGTCCGTAACCATCTGTATGGTTTCGCGTGCCATTTCTTCGATCAGCTCCATCCCTTCCATGGTGTGTCCTTTCAGGAAAGTAACGATTTCGGCAATATCTTCTGCCTGATCTCCGATGCGTTCCATATCCGTGATCATCTTGAGCGCAGCGGAGATCTGCCGCAGATCGCGTGCAACGGGCTGCTGATGCAGCAGGAGCTTCATGCACCTGCTTTCGATCGTGCGTTCCATCTCATCAATGCAGGAGCTTTCCGCGCGGATCTTCTCCGCAAGTTCTGTATCTCCCGTCATAAGAGCCTTCACTGCGGAAGATATTGCTTCTTCGCACATCGCTCCCATTTCAATGATTTCTCGGTTCAGTTCAAAGAGCTGTTCGTCAAATCTATTTCTCATATCTTCCTCCTTAGCCAAATCTGCCTGTAATATAGTCCTCTGTCCGCTGATCTTTCGGTTGCGAGAAGATATCATCCGTTTTCCCGAATTCTACAAGCTCGCCAAGCAAGAAAAATGCTGTATAGTCAGAAACGCGAACTGCCTGCTGCATATTGTGCGTGACCATTACAATGGTGTATTTTTCTTTGAGTTCCATAGCCAAATCTTCGATACGCGATGTGGAGATCGGATCCAGCGCAGAGGTCGGTTCATCCATCAGCAGGATCTTTGGTTCGACAGCCAATGCTCTTGCGATACACAGTCTCTGCTGCTGACCGCCCGACATTCCGAGCGCATTCTTTTTTAATCTGTCCTTTACTTCATCCCATATCGCAGCATCGCGCAGAGCCTGCTCAACGATCTCATCCAACTGAACTTTATTGGTGATCCCATGCGTTCGGGGACCGTATGCAACGTTATCATAGATGCTCATGGGAAAAGGATTCGGCTTCTGAAACACCATGCCGATCTCCTTGCGAAGATGGTTTACGTCTATTTCCTTTGAAAAAATGTCTGTACCTTCATATCGGATATCTCCCGTGATCTTTACGCCGGGGATCAAATCGTTCATACGGTTCAACGTCTTGAGAAACGTAGATTTTCCGCAGCCCGACGGTCCGATAAATGCGGTGATGCTCTTTTCAGGAATTTCAATATTTACATTTTTTAACGCCTGATGACCACCATACCACAGGCACATATCTTTTACTGTAATGATATTATTCATAAACTTCTCCTTTTTGCGAAGTGCTTTTGTACGAGTGCTGCCACAAAGTTGATCAGCACGGTGAGAACCATCAGGATCGCGGCAATGGCAAATGCCACACCGAATTCCCCTTGTTCTTTCGCATAAACGTAGAGCGCTACCGTCAGCGTCGCGCCCGGGGCTGCCAGTCCATCGATGATTCCGTTTACGGCATGAGCAAAGCCTGCGGTGAAGAGCAGTGCCGCCGATTCGCCAAGAATACGACCAATTGACAGAATACATCCCGTAACAACGCCATCCACACAACCGGGAAGAACGACTGTACGGACAACTCTCCATTTACCTGCACCCAGGCCGAACGCTCCCTCGCGATAGGATTGAGGAACGGTCTTCAGGCTCTCCTGCGTCGTTCGCATAATCGTCGGCAGATTCATAATGACCAGCGTCAGCGCACCTGCCATGAGACAAGTTCCCATATTATTGGAGAACAACAGCATACCGACCAGACCGTAAATAATTGAAGGAATTCCCGAAAGTGTTTCCGCAGCATATTCGATGATGCTGACCACTTTTTTGTTCGAGGCATATTCTGTCAGATAAATCGCCGCACCTACACCTAAGGGCAGAACAATAACCAATGTTGCCAGTACGATATAGACGGTATTGAGAATATCCGGCAAAATTCCGATTCGCTCAGTCAGATAGCTCGGTTTGGTAGACAACAATTCCCAACTGATATTGGGAATGCCTTTCACCAGAACATATCCCAGCAGAAACAGCACCAGCGCGGCAGTCAAGCTGACAGCGATTAACATCAGGGCTTTCATCAGCACTCCATAGCTTTTTCTTTTCTTCGATAATGTCTGCATAGATTACTCCTTTTCTCTCTTGAGGAAGAAGTTCAGCGCCGCATTGATCAGCATGATGAACAGGAACAACACCAACGCAATGGAGAACAGCGCCTGCTGCTGCAAGCCGCTGGAATACGCCATTTCACTGGATACAGCAGTAGTCAGGAAGCGGACACTCTGAAAGAGCGAATTCGGCATATTGGGCACATTGCCCGCGACCACCATGAGCGCCATCGCCGCGCCGATCGCTCGACCGACACCCAATACCACCGAAGCCGCAATACCGCTTTTCGCGGCAGGTACCGAAACTTTAAAATATGTTTCAACAGGAGTTGCCCCTAAAGCAAGCGAAGCATCCTCATAATCCTTGGGAACAGCATCCAGCGCCGTGATCGACATTTTAATAATGGACGGTAAAATCATAATTGCAAGAACGATGATTGCTGCCAGAAGGCTCGCTCCGTCAGGGATGTTAAAGATCCTGCGAATCCCCGGAACAAGCACCAGCATACCCACCAGACCGTAAACCACCGAAGGAATCCCCGCAAGCAGACTGACCGCGGACTGCATTATGGACTTGACTCTCGGAGACGCAAGTTTAGAAAGGTATACTGCGCACAAAAATCCGATCGGTACTCCGATCAGGATCGCCCCTGCGGTTCCGTAAATACTCGTCAGAATAAAAGGCAGGATTCCGTATTTCGGTTCAGCTGCGGTAGATGCCCATTCTCTGCCAAACAGAAAATCCACAATCCCGATTTCTTTTATTGCGGGAATTCCCGAAATAATCAGATATACAGTAATCAACAGAACACATCCGACCGTGATAAGACCAAGAATCAGGAATATCCCGTGGATAATTCTTTCCATAAGTTGTTTTCTTTTCATTGGTATTTCCTCACGCAGGAAAACGGCGGTCAAATCATGACCGTCGTTTCTGCTTTTCAGTTTTCAGTTTGCGGATACAACCCCAGCTGCAGAGATAATTTCATTGGCATCTGCAGAAGTAATGTAGTCATAGAACATCTGCGCTGCTTCAGTGAGTTCCGTATCAGCCTTTGTTACCAGTACAAAGGGACGCTGAACAACATAACTTCCGTCCTTAATGGTTTCTTCAGTAGCTGCAACACCGTCAACAGTTACAGCCTTTACGCTGTCCTTTACGGACGCAACGGATGCATAACCAATGGCGTTGGGGTTCTGTGCAACTGTGGTAATGACATCGCCTGTAGATGTCAGTTCCTGACGGTATTTGCAAGCCTCTTCTGTTCCGGTGATAGATTCAAAACCGTCACGTGTTCCGGACCCTGCTTCACGGCCGATGAGAACGATCCCCGCATCAGTACCGCCAACTTCAGACCAGTTCGTAATCTCTCCT
>JAZRGP010000370.1:0-2392 GCA_045644225.1 Christensenellaceae bacterium
TGATGCAGCGCCTCATTTCCACCGCAAAGCCTTCGTGCTGCGTTACGAAAAACAGTGCGAGCGAAGCCACCGCCGAGATCACATACGTCACGAACAGCCCCATAAAGGTGTTCGTACCCGCAGGTGCGGTTTTTGCACAGATGTTGTACATCGTATTCGCGATAACGACCATGCCGATCGGCCAGATCATATTCCACATAACAATTACCTCCGAAAAAATAAAACCGACAATAAAGTTTTAGCCTTACTGTCGGTAGGTGCTCACCCGTGGGTCTATTTTATCTCTTTTTCATATCTCTGTCAATTTCTTCCGCATAAAAAGAACTCCCTTTCGGGAGTTCTTTGATGTTCTTTTATGCTCTCTTGGAGAGAACTTCTGCTTCGTACTTTTCGATCTCAGCAAACCATTCGCCATCTACGGGAGCGCCGCACTGACGGCAGTATTCTGCCCATACATCGCCGAAAGGCATTGTCTTGAGCTCTTCCTGTCTTACCATGAGCTCTGTGAAGCGGCTTTCATCCTGCAGCTTCTTGAGGTCTTCGTGGGGTGTGAGGAGAGCGGAGAGCAGAGCCTTCTGGAAGTTACGGAAGCCTACTACCCATGCGGAAACGCGGTTGATACCTGCATCGAAGAAGTCGAGAGCGAGCTTAACTCTGCCGTCAAGACCGTCGCAGCGAACGATTTCCTTTGCGATTTCCTTTGTCTCGTCGTCGAAGAGAACTACATGGTCGGAGTCCCAGCGGATCGGGCGTGTAACGTGCAGCGCGATCTCGGGGAAGAATGTCAGCAGAGCGGGAATCTTATCGGAAACGAGTTCTGTCGGATGATAGTGACCGTTGTCCATCAGCGGGATGCACTTGTCCTTGTTCATCGCAGCATATGTCATTGCGAATTCTGCGCTGCCTGCCGTGAATGCTTCGAAGCCGATGCCGAATACCTTGGATTCTACGCAGGGCTTAACCATGTTGAAGTCATACTTTTCTTCGAGGATCTCATCGATGGACTGCTTATAGCGCATTCTCGGACCCATTCTGTCTGCGGGAACATCCTTGAAACCGTCGCCGATCCAGATGTTCATGATGCAGGGGATGCCTGTCTCTTCAGCAAAGTACTGAGAGATGCGGATGCAAGCCTTGCCGTGTTCAACCCAGAATTTTCTTGTTTCTTCATCGGGGCTGGAGAGTGTGAGGCCGTCTTTTACCTTATCGTGAGAGAAGTATGTGGGGTTGAAGTCGATACCCATGTCTCTCTTCTTTGCGAATTCTACCCACTTTGCAAAGTGCTTGGGTTCGATCGCGTCTCTGTTTGCATATTCGCCGTCTTCGAAGATCGCGTAGCTTGCGTGGAGGTTGAGCTTCTTCTTACCGGGCATCAGGCTCATTGCCTTATCAAGGTCATCCATGAGTTCCTGCGGTGTTCTTGCCTTGCCGGGATAGTTGCCTGTTGTCTGGATGCCGCCTGTGAGCGGACCGTCATGGTCAAAGCCGATTACGTCGTCGCCCTGCCAGCAGTGCAGAGATACAGGAACTTCCTTCAGCTTTGCGATAACAGCATCTGTATCGATGCCGAGCGCTGCGTACATAGCTTTTGCGGAATTATATCTTTCGTTCATGTTTTGTTAGACCCCTTTCGGATTAAATGTTTTGATTTCAAAAGATTCATAAACGCATTTTCTTGCGTTTTCAAGCGTATCGAATTCACCCTGCGCCATCATCTGAACCATCAGATTGCCGATCGCCGTAGCTTCCGTCGGACCTGCGAGGATGGTCTTGCCCGTAGCGTTTGCCGTGAGCTGATTGAGGTAGCCTGCGTTTGCGCCGCCGCCGACGATGTGCAGCTGACCGTAGTGATGATCGTTCATTTCCTCGAGCTCTTCTGCAGTCTTCTTATAGCATACTGCGAGGCTGCGGTAGATCACTCTTGCGAGCTCGCCTGCCGTCTCGGGAACAGCCTGACCCGTGCGTGCGCATTCATCCTTGACCGCTTCGATCATGGATTCGGGAGCAAGGAATACATCGGAGTTGCAGTCTACGATGGAATCGATGGATGCCTCTTCCGCCATGTCGCAGAGCTGACCGAAGGAATAATCCTCCGTGAGTTCCTTCTTGACGGACTGGATCATCCAGAGACCCATGATATTCTTGAGATAACGGAAGCGGTAGTTATAGCCGCCTTCGTTGGTGAAGTTCTTCGCCATGCTCTTTGCGGAGCAGTCTGCCTCCATGCGCTCTACGCCCATCAGAGACCATGTACCCGAGCTGATATACATCGTCTTTTCTTCATTGGAGGGAACTGCGAGAACTGCGGAACCCGTGTCGTGCGTCGCGGGAAGGACGACCTTGCAGTCGTAGCCGATCGCGTCGATGATCTCCTGCTTCAGCGTGCCGAGCG
>JAZRGP010000371.1:0-1664 GCA_045644225.1 Christensenellaceae bacterium
ACTGTGGAAGACGTCGGGCATGAATGGAACGCCGTTTTCATCGACGGAGAGATGTATTATGTCGACGTTACCTTTGCCGATACGGGCAAAAACAAGAGCTTCCGTCTCTTCGGCGAAGACCTCTTCCGCAAGAAAGGCTATGTCGTTGACGAAGGGTTCTATATCCCCGCGGCATAATCGGATTTTGTCTCCGACGGTTTAAGAACTTTTTTGTAAAAAAGTTCTTAAAAATCTCAAAAAACTTTTATTGGGCTGACCGCTTCGCGGTCAGCTTTTTTGTATAAAAAACTCTTTTCGGCAATACCGCAGAAGGCGCGCGGGCGCGCGCTGCCGCAGGCAGCGCTGCCCGTCCGCAGGACGGGGCCTGCGCGAAGCGCAGGGCGCCCGCGCATGCCGCTGAGTTTACGCAAAAATCCCTCTCTTTCACGATTTTTCTATTGCAATTTTTCCGCCGTACTGATATGATAAAAATGCCTTATCAAGAGCGGCGGAGGGACAGGCCCTGTGAAGCCCGGCAACCGGATCATACACGGTGCTAAATCCTGCGGCGAAGAGCCGAAAGATGAGGGAGAAAGAGTAAGTTGGTCCCTCGTAATATGCGAGGGTTTTTTTGAACTCTGAAAAGGCACACTACTATTTTTTGGAGGTACATGACTAAAATGAGAAAACTTTTTACATCCGAATCCGTAACAGAAGGACATCCCGATAAACTCTGCGACCAGATCTCCGACTCCGTTCTGGACGCGATCCTCGAGCAGGACCCCAAGGCTCGCGTTGCCTGCGAAACAGCAGTCAATACAGGTCTCGTTCTCGTCATGGGCGAGATCACAACATCCGCTTATGTTGATATCCAGAAGATCGTCCGCGATACAGCGCGCCGCATCGGCTTCTGCGAGCCCGAGGCAGGCTTCGAGGCAGATCACTGCGGTATCATCCTCTCCGTGGATGAGCAGTCTCCCGATATCGCGATGGGCGTTAACAATGCCCTCGAAGGCAGAGAACAGAACGCAATGGACATCGGCGCAGGCGACCAGGGTATGATGTTCGGCTTTGCCTGCAACGAAACTCCCGAGCTTATGCCGCTTCCCATCAGCCTTGCACACAAGCTGACGAGAAAGCTCTCCGAAGTCCGCAAGAACGGCACGCTCGATTTCCTCCTGCCCGACGGCAAGAGCCAGGTCACAGTAGAATACGAGGACGATAAGCCCGTCCGTATCGATACCGTCGTTATCTCCACACAGCACCGCGAATCCGCAACCAACGAACAGATCCGCGAGGGCGTTCTGGAGCATGTTATCCGTCCCGTCATCCCCGCAGAACTCTGGGACGAGAACACACGCGTTCTCATCAACCCCACAGGCCGCTTCGTGATCGGCGGACCGCAGGGTGACTCCGGTCTCACCGGCAGAAAGATCATCGTCGATACATACGGCGGCTATGCTTCCCACGGCGGCGGCGCTTTCTCCGGCAAGGACCCGACGAAGGTAGACCGCAGCGCAGCTTATGCAGCTCGCTACGTCGCAAAGAACTTCGTTGCAGCAGGTCTCGCAGACAAGCTCGAGATCGAGCTCGCATATGCGATCGGCGTTGCTCATCCCGTCAGCGTTTATGCTAACAGCTACGGCACAGGCAAGGTCTCCGATGAACGCATCGTTGAGCTGATC
>JAZRGP010000372.1:0-4952 GCA_045644225.1 Christensenellaceae bacterium
CTTTCCTTTGATGTTGCGGCGCTTGCGGAGCCCATGGCGATCACGGTGCATCAGGTCACAGAACGCTGCGGCATCGACTGCGGCGATACCGTCGTCGTAACGGGCGCAGGTCCGATCGGCATTATGTGTGCGTTTGTTGCAAAGCAGATGGGCGCAGGCAAGGTCATCATCACGGGTCTGGAATCCTGCGAAAAGCAGCGCTTCCCCGTTGCACTTGCGCTTGGCGCGGATATGGCGATCAACGTACAGAAGCAGAACCCCGTGGATGTCGTTATGGAACTGACGGGCGGCATCGGCGCGGATAAGGTCATCGAAACGAGCGGCTCGGGCGCAGGGATCACCTCCAGCATCGAAATGCTCAAGAAGTGCGGCAAGCTCTGCGCGATCGGCATGGGTGCGGACATGAGCAACGTTCCGTGGAAGCAGATCGTTCTCAAGTCTCTCGACATCGTCGGCTGCATGAGCTCCAGCTATACCTCCTGGGATAAGGCGCTTAAGCTGATGGCGAATACGGATAAAGACCTCGGCATGCTCATCACGCACAAGACGAGCATCGACGAATGGGAAAGCGTTTTCCACGATCTCGAAGCGGAAAACGGCATCAAGGCGATATTTACATCTTTTTAACGGAGAATAAAACATGATAACAAAAGAGATCTATAAATACAGTGATTTTATCGGCAGAGTAGTGCAAGTATCCAATGGCATCATCGACGTTGCAGTCATGATCGATAAGGGGCCGCGTATCATCCGCTACGGCTATACGGGCGAAGTCAACGAGCTTTGCGACGATGCTCCGCTTACGGTCGATGTGGAAGGCTATGACGAACCGTGGTACCTCTTCGGCGGCCACAGACTCTGGCCCAGCCCCGAAAAATTCCCCAAGACCTATTATCCCGATAACGACCCCGTGGAATATGAATTCACGGAAAAGGGCGTGCGTGTGACTAAGCCTGCGCATCCCAATGTGCATATCGAATCCGTATTTGATATTACCGTGGAGGAAGGCGATACCAAGATCACCATCAAGCATATGCTCGTCAACAAGGGCGAATGGCCCATCCGTACGGCATGCTGGTGTCCCACGAACATGAAGCCGGGCGGCATGATGGTCGTTCCCTTCTCCATCGCTCCGTCTCATTTCGTCGATGGCGCGAAAGACATCCGCAAGCTCGTCCTCTGGCCGTATGCGAAGATGGATGACCACCGCATCAAGTGGGGCAACAATTTCGTTATGGTCCAGCACGAAGAAGGCAATACCGACCAGACCAAGTTCTCCATCACGAACAAGGACGGCTGGACGGCATATTTCAACCACGACAACCTCTTTATCAAGCGCTTCGAATATATCCCCGGTGCGGAATATCCCGAAGGCGGCGGCAACTCCGTTACGTTCATGATCGAATTCATGCATGAAGTTGAGTCCCTCTCTCCCATGACGGACATTCCTCCCGAAGGCAGCCTCTCTCATGTGGAAACATGGGAACTGCACAAGGGTGTTGCATCTCCCGCATGCTTCGACGAAGCAGTTGTTGCGGAAGCAGTAAAGAACTATATTTGATTACAGAACGCATAAAGAAATCGCCTTTGCCGGAAACTGCAAGGGCGATTTTCTTTGCAATAAAAAATGCCTTTTACAAGGCATTTGGAGTGGAGGGTCAGTCTCTTTCGTGTTCCTTTTCGCGGCGAGCGGCTGCAAGCTTGCCGTAAAAAGAAACTGCCCAGATACCCGCAAGGCCGACGAGCGCATAGATGATACGCGCGAAGACCGCGTCCTGACCGCCGAAGATCGCTGCGACGAGGTCAAACTGGAAGATGCCTACCAGCAGCCAGTTCAGTGCGCCTACGATCACGAGTGTCAATGCACAAATATCCATAAACAATTACTCCTTTATTCTGTATCTGAGAAAAGTATGCCCGTGATGGACGAAGAATATTCATGTGCCGTTGTTGTAAATGATATTTTATGTTACAATAAAGAAAATCTTTCTTTTACGGAGCGCAGTATGAGCTTGCTGGATCATAACAAAAGAAACGGAGCGCCGCTCGCGGATCGGATGCGGCCGCGGACGCTGGAGGAATTTATCGGGCAGGAGCACGTCATCGGGACGGGCAAGCTGCTTCGCCGCGCCATCGAGGCGGATAAACTGACCTCCACGATCTTTTTTGGCCCTCCGGGAACGGGCAAGACCACGCTTGCGCAGATCATCGCGAATACGACGCGCTCGCATTTCGAGAAGGTCAATGCCGTAACAACGGGCGTCAAGGAAGTCCGCGAGATCATCGCCCGTGCGAAAAACGAGCTCGAACTCACTGGAACAGGCACATACCTGCTGCTCGATGAGTGCCATCGCTGGAGCAAGTCGCAGTCCGACAGCATCCTCCCTGCGCTGGAGAGCGGTGTGATCAAGTTTATCGGCTCCACGACGGAGAATCCCTATATCAGCATGACTCCCGCGATCGTATCGCGCTGCAGAGTGTTCCAGTTCCGTCCGCTTTCGCAGGATGAGGTCCGCAGGGCGCTCGATCATGCGATCGCAGATGAAGAACGCGGCTTTGGAAAGATGAACGTCAGCGCAGATGAAGATGCGCTGCAGCATATCGTTAACGTCGCGAACGGTGATACGCGTTCTGCGCTGAATGCGCTGGAGCTCGCCGTGCTGACGACAAAGCCGAATACCGAAGGCACCATCCATATCGACCTCGGCATCGCGGAGGAATCCATTCAGCGCAGAGCCGTCCGATGCGATGATGACGAATACTATAATATGCTCTCCGCTTTCTGCAAATCCATGCGCGGTTCGGATACGGATGCCGCGCTCTACTGGTGCTCGCGGATGCTCTATGCAGGCGTTGACCCGCGCATTATCGTGCGCAGGATGATCGCACACAGTTCCGAGGACGTCGGTATGGCGAATCCCATGGCGATGCTGCAGGCAGTTGCAGCGATGCAGGCTCTGGAGATGAACGGAATGCCCGAGGCGCAGCTCAATATCACGCAGGCGATCATCTATATCTGCGAATCCCCGAAATCCAACAGTGTCGTGATGGCGATGGATGCGGCGAAGCACGATGCAGAGCACAGTTATCAGATCGGTGTGCCGCTGCACCTGAGAGACGCTCATTTCCGCGGTGCGGAGAAGCTCGGCAACTCCAAGGAATACCGCTATCCGCATGATTACGACGGTCACTATATCGTTCAGCAGTATATGCCCGATAATCTCGTGGACCATCATTATTACGAGCCCTCCGAAATGGGTTCGGAGAAGAATATCAAAAAGGCAAAGGAACTCCGAGACAGCCTGAAAAACAAATAAACAAATATCGGCAGGATGATGTGTCCTGCCGTTTTTTTTGTTTTGTGCGTTTTGCATATTTTGCGGAAACTCAAGGCATGCGCGGGCGCCCTGCGCTTCGCGCAGGGCCCGTCCTTCGGACGGGCAGCGATGCCTGCGGCATCGGGCGCCCGCGCGCCGTTGCATCTCCACGGAATGTTATCCCAAGCAAAAAGCTGACCGCAAAGCGGTCAGCTCAGTAAAAGTTTTTTGAGATTTTTAAGAACTTTTTTACAAAAAAGTTCTTAAACCGTCGGAGACATTACTTGATATTTACGCCAAAGATCTTTTCGCCTCTTGTGCCGACGACGAGGGTGTTCTCGAATACTGCGGGAGTTGCCTCGATATTCGCGCCGAGTTCGATGGAGTCAAGCAGCTTGCCCGTAGGTGCGTCGAAGAGGAAGAGCGTACCCTTGGAATCGCCCAGCAGCAGGAATGTCTCGCCTGCTTCGTTTTCGATCAGCACGGGGCTGCTCCATGCGTAGCGCTCCATGGGGAAGCGCCATACTTCCTCGCCTGTCTTCTTGCTGAGTGCGACGAGCAGACCCGAGCGAACCTGCGGCGTGCGTGCCACGGGGAAGAACACGAGGTCTTCGGAATTGCCCTTGCCGAGCGCACATGTCGCCTGAACACCGCCCGATACACCTGCGATGGTGTTGCAGAAGTATTTGCGGATCCAGACATATTCGCCCGTTACGGCATTGATCTTGAAGATCGGAACGTTGCCGAGCTTGAAGAACTTGCATGCCTTCCAGTGCAGCGAGGTTGCGATGTAGAGATACGGTACACCGTCTTCCACGGAGAATACGGGAGAGCCGTTGGTATCGTCTGCGACGTCCTGCGCCCATACGAGCTGCATGGTGTTGAGGTCGATGCAGAAGAGGTTGCCGCCGTTATCTGCGATGTAGATGAAGTTCTTCCAGATGACGGAGCTGTCTTCCATGCCCAGCCAGTAAACTTCCTCGGAAGATCTTGCGGACTTATAGCGCAGCTTGACGCACTCGGTCGGCTGCATGGTGACCTTGCCCGTGTTTGCATCGTAATGTGTGTTCAGCTTGAATGTATAAAGGATGCCGTTTTCACCGGGTTCGATGAGCGTGTCTGTCTCGGAGTCCACGATGTGCGAACTGTCGTAGCCGTGGAATTTGCGGAGAGAGAAGGGATCCTTACCGCCGAATTCAAAGAGCTTGTCCTGATCGGTCAGGCTATAGACGAAGCTGCGGGCATATTTATCCTCTGTGGGACCCGAGTCACCGGGGCCGAGGTATACCGCATAACCTCTGGGGTCGAGCGCACCTGCGCCCTTGAAGGGCAGACCGACCTCGATCTCTTCGCGTGTGCGGGAGCCGTCCTCAAGGTCGAGGAAATACACCTTACCGTCCATTGTGGAATAGATGACCTCTGTGAGGCTGTCCTGGTCCTTCTTTTCGGGAGCAAGGTTCATCATCGCCCTCTGCTCTGCTGTCCAGCGGACGATCAGGGGCTGACCTGTCCAGCCGCTTCCCGACCAGTATCCGTGACCGTAGCCCTTCTGCAGGCGTCCCGTACCTACGGACCATGCGATGTCGAGCTTCTTTTCCTTCAGCTCTGCCTTGCCGTATGCGCCGCCGCTTCTGC